>JANXZJ010000035.1 GCA_025355585.1 Mariniphaga sp.
GTAACTATTTAGGAAGTTATTCGACAGTCAAGAAAGTGTAACCTTCAAAAGCATTACAGAGTTCTTTGAAAACATTGAGTTTATGTTTGCGTGTAGTGGAAATGAAGCCTGCAATGCGGGCATATTGTTCAGCCCCATTAAAAGTTCGAAAGCAACCTGATATTTTTTGTTTCACTTTTATTGGGCGAATATCCCGTTCTGCCTGATTATTGGTAAAAGGAACTTCCGGGTTGAAGGCGAAGGCCAACACTGGGCCTTTAAACTTTTGTAACCGTTCCAACAGGTTGCGTCCCTTGGTACGCCTGGGCTTTCCTCTTTTGCCAGTGATTATGGGTGGTGGTTCTTCCGCCTGGGCCGCTGCCAGTAGATGATCGTATTGTTGTTCTATTTCTGTACGGTGTTCCAATCTTTGCTCAAAAGGTTCCTGGTAGGTCTCCAACAGAAATGCCTTAAATGGGATAGCCCACCGGCTTTGGTTTTCTATCAATGATTGTAATTCCCGGAGCAAATGGGCCCCACATAAGGCATGTTTGAGGTGGGTGAAGTTAAAATAACTGCTCCAGCAATCATGCACCAGCCAGCCATAAAAGCGTTTGAGTATTGACCCCTCACTCTCCAGGGCTTCCTTTCCCCTTTTGGGATGCACAAACAGGTAAGTGAAAAGGGAGGTAGATGCCACGTGAAGCCAATGTAGCCTGCCCTGGCACCTGAGGCCGCTCTCGTCGCTGTTTGCCACTTTGGAACCGATGATATTCTCTTGTATGAGCGTTTCAGTACCGGCCAACTTATTGTAACATGTTGTATTGGCCGTTATAATGGTTCCCACGTTAAGGGGACATCCATATAAATCCTCAAAAAGGGTTTGTATTTTCTCAAAAGGCAACTTGTATTCGCAGTTCAGTAAGGTAACCAGTGCTTTTACCCCTGTTCCGTATTGTGCCGGTGCATTTACCTTGGAAGGAAACTCTCCCCTGTGAAACTGTCCACATTGGGGGCAAATGATTTGGGCTACCTGATATTCGGTTATTTCCAGACGCGGTTCAGGCAATTCGAACACCTGGCGACGTGACAGTATAGACACCGGTTGTTGGGATAAATCCTGGCCACAGGTGCATTTACCGGGCTTGCAGATGATAATATGATCCGGGTTACCGGACATTTTCAACGTGTGCCCATCATGGCCTTGCTGACCGCCCGGCTTTCCGCCCTTTTCCTTTGGGAAGGCAGGTTTCTTATGAAGCCCATCACTTGAAGGAGGTTTGCTGCTGTTATGACTGTCTAAATGCAACATTGCCTTAAGTTGAGCATTTTCAGCCCTAAGGAAGGCATTTTCAGCTTCCAGCTTTGAAATTGTCAATTCCAGGGCTGCAATTTTGTCCATTAACTTCAGGACAAGTGCTTGGAGTTCTAATACAGTAACAGGCATGGCAAACTTATTGGATTTTAATGAAGCAATACGAAAAACAGATAAAATAGATACAAATAATTATCAAACTAATATTTTTTAACAACTCTATTAAAATATCCTAAATCAAATAGTACCTAACCCACATTGCAGCTAATCGGAGCGGATTATTTCAGTGTCAGCGGAATACGCGTTTTTGAGATCCGGTTTGTGTACTACATATTTTTTCTTTTTGTAGGGTTCCGGTTTGTATTTCAGGATGTCGTAAATCCGTTTTACTTTTTCGTTGGGTTCGCTGCACCGACGGATTTGTATGATTTGATCGTGGTTGTTTTGGGCAGTAGTGGTAACGGCTTTCTGGGTATTCATGGTGCGGACAATCTCTTTCCACTGGCTGTTTATCCCTTGCTTTTTTAGTTGGTGGCGAATGGTATTTACCAGCCAGTAGGCCAGCAGCCCCAGGTTTAAATGCGCCATTGTCGTTTCATCCTTTTTGTGAAAGATAGGGCGCAAGTCCAGGTCGGTTTTCAGTACCCTGAACGTGGCTTCAATTTCGCGTATGGCATTGTAGCCGTCCCACAAAACCTTTTCTTTATCTTCAATGGACGATTGTAAAAAATATACCCCACTGCGGGCATTGATGTCCATGCTTTCCTTTACCTGCCACTTTAGCGAGGTGACTATTGTGTTCTCAACATCATTTTCTTTGGTTTGTTTCCCGGTTTTTTTGCCTTTATCTTTCTTTTCGGGCTTGGGCGCTACTTCCACTTCAATATCGTAATACCGCCCGATGGACGGGAACTTTTGTTTTAACCGCCCGATGCGCTCATGCACTTTATCGGCCTGTTTAATGCCGCCTTTTTTGGTCAGACTGCCGGCTATTTTTTGCATCCCTTCTTGGAAGCGTTGTTGGAACTGCTGGTTCATCGACCTTTCTTTCAGCTCTTTCGAATGGCTTTCTATTTTCAAAAAATAGTCCGAATGGCCCTGTTTCCTCACCTGACAAAGTTCTATCCTTTGCTGTTTGTTGTCCCTCACCGTTACAACCGCATCATTGGCCAGGGCTATATAGTTTTTCATGTTCGAGCGGGTCACGCAAATATATTCGTACCCTTTTTCTTTAATCAGCTTCAGGTTCCCATCCGAAGCGATTCCGGCATCGATGACCACAATTGCCTTGTGGGCGGAGGATGAAGTGCGCTGCCGCAAATTGTCGATGATGGCGCCCAATGTGGCAGGGTCGGATATGTTGCCCTGAAAAATATCGGAGTATTTGATAAAACCTTCAGGGTTAATTACCAGCGCCAATACCACCAATTTTGCATCGGAACGTTTTTCCTTGCTCCGCCCGAATTTGGCCAGACTGCTGCTAAGCATCCGGCCCTCGAAATAGGTGTTGGTCAGATCGTAGAGGATGATTTTATCCTCAATGTCAAACAGTTCGTTGGTGCGAAGCGAAAGATGCTGTTCCATCTCTTGTTTTACCCCGTATAGTTTTTGCGAAATACCGTAAAGTTTGTCTTTGGTGATTTTTTTAATATCGTATCCGGTGAGTTCGCAAACCTCCGAGTTCTCTTTTATCCAACTGCTTGTTTTTAGCTCCGAAGCAGGGTACACTGCCCGGCCAATAATATGTGTAAGCGCTAATTGTACCTGTTCCCCTTCCCAGCCCTGGCTGGATAAAAATGTGTCCATCCCCAATTGGCGGATGGCTTGAAGGCACATCCATTCTGCCCCAACTTCACGCACGTCCTTGTTGCGGATGCTGTTTACATCGATTGTGTGCCAGTCTTTTCCCGCTTTGGGAGCTTTGGTTTTGGCTGGCGCAGCATCGATCCTTTTTTCTGAAACCAACCGGGCGTAATACTCTTCAACATACTGGCTTACAATGGGGTCGCCAATCTGGAAAGCTTCAAAAAGTGATTTTCCCTGATTGTCGGCACGCTGGGTGAGTATTTTTTGTATCACGTTCATTTGTTCGGGACTAAGCCCTTCCAAAAAGCCCAGGTTAAGCATCGTGCGGTGACAAACCCGCCCATCGGAGTTGCGATAGCTTTCCACCAACCGGTAATACCATCCGGATTGGTTGGTTGCTGGATTATGTCGGCCTGATACTTTGAAATACATGGCCGTAAAGTAAAGTCATAAATGCCTAATAATCAATACCCCCTGTGTACTACAAAGGAAAAAACCATAAACTGCAAAATAGATATTTGCTGATATACAGCAACTTACGAAACACTAAAAGTCAAATCAACCCGAAAACCACTGGTTTAACCTCAAAAAAAATCTGTTTTAGCTGAAAATAACTGGTTTCTTGGGGCTGTGCTGCAATGTGGGTTAATAGGTAATCTATCGGAATAAGCCATAATCATTTCTTCCATCAACTTCTTGCTGGCTCCCATGATGTTCACCGGGTTGGCCGCTTTATCGGTGGAGACACAAAAGAAATGTTCTGGTGAAAACTGTAACAGTAACTCCAACAACTTGCGGGCACGCAACACATTGTTCTCTATCATGGCTTCGATAGAGAAGATGTCTTTTTCGCTGCGTACATGTTTGTGTGCTGCAAAATTGGCGACAATCTCAAAGGAACCATGCTGCTGAAATATCTTTTCAAATACCCGGTCTCCAAAGTTTACCGGATAGGTAATAAAATCTGCTGGAATATGGTAGTCTGTTGAACTCCGTAAATCGCGTACCAGTTCGGTCAATCCGTTTTCATTGATATCGACCACCACCAACTTGGCAATGTTGAATTTTAGAATGGCTTTGATGTACGATGAGCCGATGGTACCAGCCCCGCCAATGACCAGTATTTTTTTGCCGTTGATGCGTTGGTTGAGTGCTGCATCATATTTTGTAAAATCATCAGCCAAAAGGCTTTGGGACCTCTTGGTAACGTACGTGGATATGAAGTAGTCGAGGTTAAAATTGGTTTACATTTTATACTAATTTTTCGAATTGTGACGAATTTACGTATGGGCCTCAGCGATTCAGGGAATAGAATAATTTAAGTT
>JANXZJ010000043.1 GCA_025355585.1 Mariniphaga sp.
TCGCAGACAATTTGTTGCGCGGTTAGCTCGTTGTGAATGTCTTCGACACAATCGACTTCGAAAGCAAGGTGGCGCAATCCGCATGCTTCGGGATTTGAGGGGCGTTCGGGCGGATTCTGATAAGTGAAAAACTCGATCACATAATCCCCGTTTAAGCCAAGATCGACTTTCCATGAGTTTCGTTCTGCCCGGAAGACTTCCGATTTAATGGTCAGTCCTAAAATTCCGGTATAAAAGGCTTTCGACCGCTCATAATCGGAGCAGATAATGGCAATATGGTGAATTTTGTTGAGGTACATCGTTGTTGGAATTGAATTTTTGAAATTGGGACGAAAATACCACAAACTTTTGTACTGACGCCGGTTTAAGCAGGAGAATCGAAGTTAGTTTGATTGAAAACTCTTTAACCACAGGCTTATTCAAATGATAATTGAGGCCGGTACAATCATTGATTTCTTTAAAAGCGGTTCCTTCTGTCTTATTTCACGTTACATTTTTCGTGTATGCACACGATTTGAATAAAATTAGTGCCGGTTAATCATTCAAACTGTCATCATTTTATTATTTTTGACCTTTCTTAATTCAAACATCCCGGAAAACCTTCACTGACTAAACAAATTCCGGTTTATCGGTAGGCGAATCATCCGGAATAACAAATTATAAGCAAATGAAAAGAGTAATCATTTTATTAATTGTTGGATTATTGGTAGTTACTTCACATGTAGCAATTGCTCAGGCAGAGCGGCCCGGACAGCGGATGCCTCCCGAAACAGGCGAGAAGTTTAAAATCGGGATGGCAGGCTATACATTTTTGAAGTTCGACCTCGATAAAGCACTTGCGACGATGAAACGTGCTGATGTGCATTATCTTTGCATTAAGGACTTTCATCTTCCGATGGCAAGTACCGATGTACAGATCGCTGAATTCCAGGCAAAACTGAAAGCAAATGGGGTAATCGGTTATGCGGTTGGTCCGATTTACATGAAATCGGAAGCCGATATCGATAATGCGTTTGCTTATGCGAAAAGGGTCGGTGTAAAACTGATTATTGGTGTTCCGAATTACGATTTGCTTCCTTATGTCGACAAAAAAGTAAAGGAATACGGCTTCAATTTTGCGATTCACCTTCATGGACCGGATATTGCAACCTATCCCGACGCTGAAGATGTGTGGAATCATGTGAAAGACCTTGATCCGAGGATCGGAATGTGCCTGGATATTGGTCACGATACACGTAATGGCAAAGATGCAGTGGCCGATCTTGAAAAGTATCAGTCACGCGTATTCGATATGCATATAAAAGATGTCACCGGAACAACCAAGCTGGGATATTCCCTTGAAGTAGGCCGTGGTGTTATTAATTTCCCCGCATTGGTGAGAATGCTTCGTAAAGTTGGATATACCGGCGTTTGCAGTCTTGAACACGAGAAAGATATGGGCGATCCATTTATGGGTATTGCTGAATCAATTGGTTATTTCAGGGGTGTCATCGAAGCAACAAAATGAGGTTCGAATCTGCTGGGATTATCAGATAAAGTATATCAATATTAGCATCTTAAAAAATCTCCTTGCCAGGTCGTGGCTGGGAGATTTTTTTTGAGCGGCTATTGTTTCGATGCATTTATTACTGACGATTTGCTATATTTTACGTTTAAAATGAAACTAAATACTTAGATCAGGCGTTTATTGAGTACTTAATGCACAGTTATTTGCATAAAAATATTTTTTTGTATAAAGTAGAACTCTTTCAGGCAATTAGTGTCAATAGTGTCATGTTTACATTACCTGATTAGATCATTAAATCATTAACATTGAGCAATTCATTCAGTAGATATTTAAAATAAATTAACTTTGCGACAAAATTATTGCAGTGATAATGTGTAATTTACATTATCTTATATATGAAATTTGACAAATGGATACACAAGGATATAAAATAAGGCAATCGGGAAATGCCGGACCAACCTGGAAAAAGATAATCGTCGAATCGAATGTTCCAGAAGAACTTAAACCACTCAGGGACCTGTCCAGAAACCTTTGGTGGGCATGGAGTGACGAGGCGCGGGCGTTGTTTTGCGAGATTGATCCCGTCATATGGGAAGAATGTGGGCATAATCCAATTGTTTTACTTGAAGAGACAAGTCTTGAACGTTTTGACGAACTGAAATCTGACCAGTCGTTTATATTACGGATGAATACCGCTGAATTGTTGCTGGATAAATACCTGAAAGAACGGAAGAAATTGCTCGGGCCTAAAATTGCGTACTTCAGTATGGAGTTTGGTCTTCATTCAAGTCTTAAAATTTACTCCGGTGGTCTTGGTGTATTGGCCGGTGACTTTCTGAAAGAGGCAAGCGACTCAAAAGTTGATATGACAGGTGTCGGTCTTCTTTACAGGTTTGGCTATTTCAAGCAGATTATATCGGCACAAGGCGAGCAGATTGCTCAATATGATGCGGAACATTTCTCCAAAATTCCGATTCAGCCTGTAATGGATGAGAATGGTTGGGTGACCATCGATATTGAGATGCCCGGACGGAAAGTTTATGCTCATGCATGGTCTGTAAAAATAGGCAACATTACCTTATATCTGCTTGATACAGATTATGAGGCCAACCAGGATCCTGATCGTTTCATTACACATCACCTGTATGGTGGTGATAATGAAAACCGTTTGAAACAGGAGATGGTACTTGGGTTGGGAGGAATAAAGCTATTGGAAAAGGTTGGAATTAAAGCTGACATTTACCATTGCAATGAAGGACACGCTGCTTTTATAGGACTCGAAAGGATCAAAAACCTCATGGAGACTTCGGGATTGACATTCCCCGAGGCCCAGGAAATGATCAGAGTATCAACGCTGTTTACTACACATACACCGGTTCCTGCAGGACATGATTCATTTCATGTTGATCTTTTCAAACTGTACATGGGCAATATGGCAGCAAAGTTGAAGCTTTCGATCGACGATTTTCTGTTCCTTGGAAAAGCTTCTGCCCTGGATGATCATTATAATATGAGCTTTTTGGCTTCAAATCTTTCGCAACAGATCAACGGTGTAAGCATGTTGCACGGAAAGATCAGCAAAGAGCTACTTTCAGAATTATACAAGGGATTTTTACCAGAGGAACTTGAAAATATTGGATATGTTACCAATGGTGTACATTACCCTACATGGGCTGCACCTGAGTGGAAATCAATTCATGAGAAATTCTTAAAGCCCGAAAAGCTTGCTGAAGACATTCACGACTACGATGAAGAAGAAGAGACCCGGGCATGGAGGAATATCTATAAAGTTCAGGACAACATTATCTGGGAAACGAAGTCAAAGCTTCGCGAAGGTTTGATCAATTATATCAAACAACGCTTTTCTGATACGCATGTCCAGCGAAACGAAAATCCGAAATACATTGCGGAAGCGATATCAAAACTGAATCCTAAGGCGCTGACGATCGGATTTGCACGCAGGTTTGCCACTTATAAAAGGGCACATCTTCTGTTCCGCAATCTTGACCGGTTAGCACGTATCGTTAATAATCCGGAACGTCCTGTCCAATTTTTGTTCGCAGGCAAAGCGCATCCGGCAGATAAAGCAGGTCAGGATCTTATTAAATTCATCTTCGACATATCCAAACGCCCCGAGTTTGTCGGACATATTCTTTTCATTCAGAACTATGATATGAATCTTGCAAAAATGCTGGTTCAGGGTTGTGATGTCTGGATGAATACACCAACACGTCCGCTTGAAGCATCCGGCACATCGGGTGAAAAAGGGGTGATGAACGGAACACTTCACTTCTCTGTTCTTGACGGATGGTGGGTTGAAGGATATAAGAAAGATGCAGGCTGGTCGCTTCCGCTCGAAAAAACATTCGATAACGAAGAGTTACAGGACGAACTCGATGCCGAAGCAATTTACAGCATCTTTGAAAATGAGATAATTCCGGCCTACTATTACAGGAATGAGAAAAACATACCAAGCCGCTGGATTGATTTTATTAAAAATACTTTTGCAGATGTAGTTCCTCACTTCACAACCCGCCGTATGATGAAGGACTATTTCAATCGTTACTATATTCCTCTTTCCACAAGACTTACAAAATTAAAGGCTGACAACTTTTCGAAGGCTAAAGAGATTGCGGCCTGGAAGGAAAGGATACTTGCTGTATGGGATCAGATTGAAGTTGTGAACATACAGCTTTCGGACGGAATCACCAATACCTACAAAATGGGGCAGAATTATCCGTCTCAAATCGTTCTTGATTTAAAGGGTTTATCAGCGCACGAAATTGGTGTTGAAGTGATTATTGCTACAGGTACAGAGCATCCTGAATATGTTGAAAGACACGAATTCAAACCTGGAAAAGTGTCAAACGGAATGACACATTATTCACTAAGCCTTACTTTGACAAAACCGGGTTCGTATAATTACGGTGTCAGGATTTTCCCTAAAAACAGTGATCTTCCTAATCGTCAGGATTTTAGAATATTAAGGTGGATTTAACTTCCATCTTCGGCATACTTAAAAAATAACCCTGGTCGCAAAACCAGGGTTATTTTTTAAGTGGGATTTGACGAATAACATTTCGGACTTATCGGAAATCTTTGATGCTATAATTTGTTAAACAATAGCTTGTTTAACAGGTTTTCCTTGTGTTTTGGTGAAACCTTGAGCAATTCTCCTGTTTTGAGTTCAACCATTCCTCCATCAGATTTAAGATACCGGACCACATTCATGATGTTTACCAAATGACTCCGGTGAATTCTTACAAATCCCAATGGAGCCAGCAAGTGTTCGAATTCCAGCAGCGTACGACTTACTACTTTTTCGGGAGCCGATTTTAAAATGATGCGCGTATAATTTCTTTTACCTTCGCAACGAACAATATCTTCTACATTTACGATTGCAAATCCATTGATTTCGGGTAATGCCACTGTTTTTGCAGCACCATCGTCGGGTGCCTGCAGGTTTTCTTTAAGCGTTTTAACCCTTACCTTACTATCGACTTTTTTGATAAGGGGAATCCGCATAATTGCCTTCGTCAGTTCGTCTACATTTAATGGCTTAACGATATAGTCAAACGCTGAATATTTAAATGCTTTTATAGCATATTCGCTGTAAGCAGTTATGAAAATGAGTTTGAAATTGATTGTTTTCAATTTATCCAGCAGGTCGAAACCTGTACCATCAGGCATGCTGATATCTAGTAATACTAACTCAGGATCAGTATCTTCTATTAATTTAACCCCTTCTGCAACTGTGGCGGCTTCTCCAAGAATCTCAATGTTGTCGAGAAATTTTTCGAGCATTTCCCGCAAGACCATTCTCGAAACATAGTCGTCGTCTATGATTACTGTTTTTAGCATATCCTGATCGTTCAAACTTATTATCCCGGTGACATAAACATCCCGGACTATTCAATGAAAACACTATATGTGACCCGATTTGTATAGATTAACAAACAATCTTCGAAAATGATTAAACGTTTGATGTTTTATTTTGGTTGGCAAAAATAAGAGAAATTGGAATTAATATTTTAATCGATAAAAACTTTATGCCAAATTCAATATAATTTTATTAACAGATGAGGATTTAGAATGTTTAACTGGTCAGATCGTTTTAACTCTTTTGAATATTTCCCATCTTTGCAAAAAAAGTTAATGGCGCTTATATTAAATATTGAAACTTCAACTGAAGTATGTTCTGTGGCACTTGCCCGTGATGGTGAAGTTATTCACAAACGCGAAAACCTTACAGGACAGAATCATGCCATGCTAGTAACCGTTTTTATTGATGAGCTGCTGAAAGAATCGAATCTTGTGATGGAACAACTTGATGCTGTGGCGGTATCGGGCGGACCCGGATCTTATACCGGTTTAAGGATTGGCGTTTCGGTTGCAAAGGGGCTTTGTTATGCCTCCCGTTTACCACTGATTGCCATCACATCTTTGGAGGCCATGGCACATCATGTGATGCATCATCCTGATCGTTATCAACTCACTGCAACAGACAATGCACTTTTTTGTCCGATGATTGATGCGCGACGAATGGAAGTTTATACCGCATTTTACGATAAAACAGGGAAGCAAATACGTGGAATACAAGCGGATATTATCGATCATCAATCGTATCTTCCTTATCTTGAAAGCAATTCGGTACTATTTTTTGGAAATGGATCGGCAAAATGCCGCGAGGCAATCAATCATCCGAACGCCATCTTCATCAATGGAATAATCACTTCAGCTGAAAATATGATTGCGCTTGCAGAGCGTGAGTTTCAATTGCAGAAATTTTCGGATGTTGCTTATTATGAGCCTTTTTATCTGAAAGATTTCGTGGCGACAATTCCTGTAAAGAATATTTTTAAAAGTGAAATACAGCATTGATCATATTTGAATTTCTGAAATCAATCCTAATTAATGCATAAAGTACTGATCATTACCTATTATTGGCCGCCAAGCGGAGGTGCTGGTGTGCAGCGTTGGCTTAAGTTCGTGAAATATCTTCGTGAGTTTGGGTGGGAACCTGTGATCTATACCCCTTCAAATGCTGAATACCCGTTGATCGATGATACTTTGTCCAAAGACATTCCTGCCGGTGTTGAAGTGATCAGAACACCTATTTGGGAACCTTATGAGTTTTACAAGAAAATAACGGGTAAAAAGAGCAGTGCCAAAGTCAACAGCGGATTTCTGAACCATAAAAGATCTCCCGGATTTATTGAAAAGTTATCAGTTTGGATCAGGGGGAATCTTTTTATTCCCGATGCGCGCAAATTCTGGATAAAACCTTCCGTCAATTTCCTAAACAATTACCTTAAGGAACATCCTGTAGATGCCATTGTTTCAACAGGACCGCCTCACTCCATGCATTTGATTGCTATGGAGCTGAAAGAACGTTTAAATATTCCGTGGCTGGCCGATTTCCGCGATCCCTGGACCGATATCGATTATTACAAGGATATGAAGATATCTGCTTTTGCAGACCGTAAGCACAAACGGCTTGAATTAAAAACGATTAAAGGTTGCAGTGCAATGGTGGTTGTGAGCCGCGATATGAAAGTGAACTACGAATTGATGGGGGCAAACAATGTCAACCAGATAACGAACGGGTATGATTCAGATGATATGAACGTTCAGAACGTTGTTCGTGATGCAAAATTCTCCATTTCGCACATAGGAACGCTTCCGCCCAGCCTTAACCTGAAAGGTTTATGGAAAGTGCTCTCCGAATTGTCAGATGAACTTCCCAATTTCAGGAAAAACCTCGAAATTAAGCTGATCGGCAAAGTAGACAACTCAATAACGGATGATATTTCCGCATTTAATCTGGCTAATCAATTTACTAATATTGAATACGTTAGCCACGATAAAGCAGCTTTGCTGATGAAACAATCGGTTATTCTGCTGTTGGCGATTAATAAAGACAGTCCGAATGCAAAGGGAATATTAACCGGGAAGATCTTTGAATACCTTGCATCAGGCCGACCAATATTTGCCATCGGCCCATCTGATGGTGATCTGGCACAAATACTTAAAGAATCGGAGGCGGGTTTTATTTCGGAATACGATGATTTGGAGGGGATCAAAAAGACTGTTTTGATGATGTACGATAAATATTTAGGCAACGATTTAAATAACAGCCCAAAAGGAATCGAAAAATACTCCAGAAAGAATCTTACTGCCGAATTGGCTCGTGTTTTGAATAAGATGTTGGAGGCTTGAAATCTGCTGGAAAACAAATTTTTGCATGTAATTTGTTGAGTAACGGCCATTCATCCGAAACAATCGCAAAATTATTAGCAATTTTGTAATCGCGATTTAAACGAGCATATGGGGAATTCAATAAAAATGGTTGACCTTCACGGTCAATATTTAAAAATTAAAGATGAAGTCGATCAGGCGATTCAGGATGTGATCGCTGATTCGGCATTTATCAACGGGAAGCAGGTTGGAGCTTTTGCCGGTGAATTGGCTGATTATCTGGGTGTGAAATATGTGGTTCCATGTGCAAATGGAACGGATGCACTTCAGATTGCCTACCAGGCGCTTGATCTCAGGCCTGGTGATGAAGTGCTGATGCCTGCGTTTAACTATGTTGCCTCTGCCGAAGCTGCTGTATTACTTGGTCTTAAACCTGTATTTGTGGATGTTTGGGAAGATTCCTTCAACATCAATGAAAATCTGATTGAAGCGCAAATAACCCCCGCTACCAAAGCGATTGTTGTGGTTCACCTGTTCGGACAGCCGGCAAATATGGAGCCAATTCTTGAAATTGCGCGTCAATATGGACTGAAAGTGATCGAGGATAACGCACAATCGCTGGGGTCTGTTTATCAGTTCTCTAATGGAGAAACGAAACTGACAGGCACGATGGGTGAACTCAACACCTACTCCTTTTTCCCGACAAAAAACCTCGGATGTTTTGGTGATGGAGGTGCCATCTCAACAAACGATCAGGATCTTGCTCAGAAGGCCACAATGATTTCACGCCACGGGCAAGGTCAAAAATATTCATATGAACGGATCGGTTGCAATTCGCGGCTTGATACTTTACAAGCAGCAATCCTAAGTGTGAAACTCAAGAATCTTGATAACTATCTTCAAAGCCGTATTGACGCTGGTCATCGCTACAACCAGCTTTTGGGGAACCTAACCAAGGTGGTTAGACCTTCAGAAAATAGTTGGGCGAAGCACACTTATAATCAGTATGTCATACGGTTAGAAAAACGTGATCAAATAAAGGAATTACTAAAAACAGCAGGCGTTCCTTCGATGATTTATTATCCGTCGCCGATTCATCTTCAAAAAGCCTATGATTACCTCGGATATAAAGTGGGTGATTTTCCTGCAGCAGAAAAACTTTGCAATGAAGTTCTTGCTTTACCGGTTCATACCGAAATAACTTTGCAGGAGCAGGAATATGTAATTAGCTCGTTAATTCAGTCAATTAATTCTTTATGATACAATACGCTGCACATCCATCTGCTGTGATCGATGAAGATTGTGAAATTGGTGAAGGGACAAAAATCTGGCATTTTAGTCACATCATGACGGGATGCAAGATTGGCAAGGGATGCAATATTGGTCAAAATGTAGTAGTTTCACCACAAGTGGTACTTGGGGATAATGTTAAAGTTCAGAATAACGTATCCATTTATACAGGAGTTATCTGCGAAGATGATGTATTTCTTGGTCCTTCGATTGTTTTCACGAATGTGATGAATCCACGGAGTGCCATCATCCGCAAAGATGAATACCGGAAAACTATTGTGCGTAAAGGGGCATCCATCGGTGCCAATGCCACGGTTGTTTGCGGCAACGAAATCGGGCAATATGCGATGATTGGCGCAGGTGCAGTGATCACAAAAGAAGTTCCGGCCTATGCGCTTGTTTATGGCAATCCTGCGCGTCAAAATGGTTGGGTGAGTGAGTATGGGCACAAACTGAACTTCGATCATGAAGGATTTGCTGTTTGTCCTGAAAGTGGGCAGAAATATCAATTATCAAATAACGCAGTGCAAAAGATCTTCTAATTAAAGAATTAAAGAATGTTTATTAAACAAGCGCTTTATAAAATACTGGGAGTTAAGAATTACCTCATTGTCGTCAGCCGGTTGTTCTTCATCTCTTACAACCTTGGATTGCTGAAAAAAAATAAAACCTTTGATTGCCATTATTTTGTAAAAAATCTGATTCGAAAGGGAGACAATGTGATCGATATTGGGGCCAATCTGGGATATTATTCCCGGTTATTTGCGAAATTGGTAGGACCCACTGGAAATGTGTTTAGCGTAGAACCTGTGACACTATTTCGAAAAATACTGAAAATCAATACTTCAGAATTTAAAAATACGACTATTATCCCTTATGCATTGGGAACTGAGGATAATAAGTCGATTGAGATGGGGATTCCAAAAAGTAATAAATACCTTCGCCATGGTTTGACAAGGGTATTGGATACAAACGAGAAAGAGCCATTTGAATTTACATTTACCGAAAAGATGTTTACTCCGGCAACCCTTTTCGGGAAGCTTGAGCATTGCGATTACATCAAATGTGATGTTGAGGGTTACGAGATTCATATTATTCCACAACTCGAATTTCTTTTAAGGCCATTTCATCCTATTATTCAGATTGAAATTGAGCCCGTTAACAGGAAATTAATCAGTGATTTTCTTGAGCCGCTTTCTTATTCTTCATTCTACTTAAAGGACGGATTGCTTTTCCCGGTTGGGGGTCATCTTGAAGAGATTGAAGGCGATATGTTTTTCGTTCCTGAAAATAAAGTGAAATTATTTGAACCCTATTTGGAAAAGTAAATATTTGATATGAAGAATTTTGCATTGATTGGGGCTGCCGGATATATAGCTCCGCGCCATATGAGAGCCATCAGGGATACCGGGAATAAACTGGTTGCTGCATACGACCCGTATGATGGTGTAGGAATTATCGACAGCTTTTCGCCTGATACTAAGTTTTTTGTTGAGTTTGAGCGGTTTGACAGGTATCTCGAAAAACTTAAGTACGATAAAGGGATGACCATTGATTACATAAGCATTACTTCTCCCAATTACCTCCACGATGCGCACATACGTGTGGCATTACGACGTGGCGCTCATGCGATCTGTGAAAAGCCCCTGGTATTAAATCCCTGGAATATTGCTGCTTTGGAACATGTTGCAACAGATACGGGTAAAAAAATCTACACCATTTTGCAACTTCGACTTCATCCAGTTATTATAGCGTTAAAGGAAAAAATCAAAGCCGGACAGGCCGACAAAATATACGATATCGACCTCACTTATATCACTTCCCGTGGAAACTGGTATTATACTTCATGGAAAGGTGATATATCTAAATCGGGTGGAATTGCGACGAACATAGGGATCCACTTTTTCGATATGCTGACCTGGATTTTCGGCGATGTCAAAGAGAATATAGTTACGCTTCATACGCACGACAGGGCTTCAGGAATTCTTGTGCTCGAAAAAGCAAGGGTTCGCTGGTTCCTGAGTATCAATAGTGATACATTGCCGAAGGAGGTGAAGGAGAGCGGGAAAACAACCTTTCGGTCGATTACCGTTGAAGGGGAAGAGATTGAATTCAGCGAAGGGTTTACCGATCTTCACACAAGAAGTTATGAAGAAATTATCAAAGGGAATGGATTTGAGATTGGCGAGGCACGCAAGTCGATTGAGATTGTTTACGACATCCGGAACCAGGCACCTGTTGGGTTAAAAGGGGATTACCATCCGTTTGCTGCAAAACCGCTTTCGACGCATCCATTCTCCCGAATCGATTAATATTCTGCAATATGCAAAAGCAATCGATTTTATTTGTTTATGTGAATTACTCTTCTTTCGTTAAAGCTGATTTCGAGATTCTGTCAACGTTCGTGAACGTTACAAAATATCAGTTTAAACCGGGGAAAGGAATTTTCAAAACAGGAATTGAAGTGCTAAAAGAATTGATATTTCTGATATTCAATGGATTTAAGTTTGATTCTGTGTTTGTCTGGTTTGGCGATTACCATTCAATGCTGCCAGTTCTCTTCGCTAAATTATTCCGGAAGAAGTCGTTTGTTGTGATTGGCGGATACGATGTTTCGACGTTGTCGGAATATAAATACGGGTCATTCAGCAATCCAATCAGGGCATTCTTTACGCGCAATACCTTTAGATTTGTCGACATTTGCTTCCCCGTAGCTGATGCTTTGCGAAAAAAACTGCTTGTCATCAATCCGAAAGCAAAAGCTGAAACCATTGCAACCAGTGTTGATGTGAAGAAATTTAACTTTTCAGAATATGAAAGGCAAAAAAGTATCATCACCGTTTCCGGCACCGATAATCACCAGCGTTTGATGGTAAAGGGACTTGACAGATTCCGGGAATTAGCAACCTGGTTGCCTGAATTTGAGTTTATTATTATCGGAGCAACTGATGGTGTAAAGTCTTATTTTGAACCTTTACCAGCAAATCTGACTTTATTGCCACCGCAACAATTCGACCAACTGACTCAACATTACGAGCGTTCCTCTTTTTATGCGCAATTGTCACGTTCCGAAGGACTTCCTAATGCACTTTGCGAAGCCATGTTATGCGGATGTATTCCGGTAGGGACAAATGTGGGGGATATTCAGATCACAATCGGAAATACCGGATTGACGATTGACGATTGGAATCCAGAAGGATTGGTTGATTTTATTCGCTTGAATCACAATAGTATTCAGTTACGTGATCAGGCCAGAGAGCGGATTCGGATGCTTTATGATCCAGCCAAACGAGTTGAAAGATTCAGAGAGTTGATGATGTAATTGGCTAATTTGTAAGTAATTGTGTAAGTTTACGGTGAAAAAATAAATCAGCATACCAACTAATTTTGAAAAATGAAAAAACTAATCAGAAATGTTTCGCTGGGATTGTTTCTCTTACTTATTTTAAATCAATGTGTTTCGAAGCAAGAGAAAGGTCGTTCGATCGTTAATTTTGGGAAAGACTGGAAATTTCAGTTGGGCGATGTTCCCGGAGCAGAAGCTGTTGGCTTTGCGGATGCATCGTGGCGAAAATTAAATGTTCCGCACGACTGGAGTATCGAGGGTGAATTCAGCGAAAAAAATCCGGCAACTCCTGGGGGAGGTGCTTTGCCGGGAGGAATAGGATGGTACAGGAAGTCGTTTAAGGTTTCGACGGAAGATTTGAAAGGCAGCGTTTTTATCGATTTTGATGGCGTCTATCAAAACAGTGAAGTCTGGATCAATGGTCATTCGCTCGGAAAGCGTTTCTATGGTTACAGCTCTTTCAGGTACGAACTAACTCCCTATCTGGTTGCCGGAGACAAGGAAAATGTTATAGCTGTAAAGATCGACAACTCCATGCAGCCTAATTCACGCTGGTATTCAGGATCAGGAATATACCGGAACGTATGGCTTGTAGCAACTGGTAAAACGTACATCGCACATTGGGGTACATTTATTACGACGCCTGAAATCACTGCGACTAATGCTAAAATAAAAATAGTTCATCAGATTAAAAATAAGCTGGTTGCTGATCAAAAGCTGGTATTGAAAACGGTTATTCTTGACCCCACTGGTAAAGAAGTCACCGCGGGAAAGATGGAAACGAACGGGGTGAAAGATTCAGTTTTCAGTGCGGCATTCGATTTTGAAGTTAAAAATCCGATATTGTGGAGTTTGGAAACACCGAAAATGTATTCTGCCGTTTCGAAGGTTTTTGTTGATGGTGAATTGGTTGATAATTACATCACTCCATTTGGGATCCGTAGTTTTGAGTTTAATGCGGAGAGAGGATTCTTCCTGAATGGGAAAAGTGTTAAAATAAATGGCGTCTGCAACCATCAGGATTTGGGTTGCCTTGGTTCGGCAATCAACACACGGGCACTCGAACGCCAGATGGAAATTCTGAAAGGAATGGGCTGTAACGCAATACGCACTTCTCACAATCCTCCCGCTCCGGAGTTGCTCGACCTTGCTGATCGGATGGGTTTCCTTATTATGGACGAGGCCTTTGACATGTGGAAAAAACATAAAAACAAGTTCGATTACAGTACAGTCTGGGACGAGATGCATAAGAAAGATCTTCAGGATCTGATTCTGAGGGACCGGAATCATCCGAGTGTGATGATCTGGAGCATTGGAAATGAAATTCTCGAGCAATGGGATAGTACCGGAATTGCGATTGCAAAAGAGTTGGCTGGTTATGTTCGCGAATTGGATACCAGCCGCCCCATTACCTCTGCCTGCAACGACCCAAAACCATCTAATTTTATCATTCGGTCTGAAGCGCTTGATCTGATTGGATACAATTATCACCACAATGATTTTGAGGCTTTTCCGCAAACATTTCAGGGAAAGAAATTTATTGGAACTGAAACTGTTTCGGCGCTGATGACCCGCGGTGTTTACGATATGCCTTCTGATGAAATTCGTCGCTGGCCGGTTCGAGACAACTGGAGCGGTCCGAAACCAAATGCAGATAATACCTGCTCTTCGTATGACAATGTTTCGGCTCCATGGGGTTCAACGCACGAAGAAACCTGGAAAGTAATTAAGAAGCATGACTTTCTATCGGGTCAGTTTATCTGGACTGGTTTTGATTACCTGGGAGAACCAACTCCATACTGGTGGCCTTCAAGGAGTTCTTATTTCGGCATCATTGATCTGGCAGGTTTCCCAAAAGATGTTTATTACATGTACCAAAGCGAATGGACAAAAAAGGACGTACTGCATATTTTCCCCCACTGGAACTGGAAAGAAGGTCAGACGGTTGATATCTGGGCCTACTGTAATGCCGAAGAAGTTGAGTTGCTTCTGAATGATAAATCGTTGGGTGTTAAGAAAAAACAAGGCGATGAATTGCATCTGATGTGGAGAGTTCCATTTACCCCCGGAACATTGAAAGCCATTTCCCGGACTGCAGGTAAAGATATCCTTGTGAAAGAAGTTAAAACTGCCGGAACTCCTGCGCGGTTGGTTGTTACTGCAGACCGGTCTGCGATAAAAGCAGATGGGAATGATCTTTCCTACCTAACGGTTGATGTGGTTGATGCAAAAGGTGTTATTGTGCCTGATGCCGATAACCTCGTGAAATTTCATATGGAAGGTTCCGGAGCGATTGTTGGTGTTGACAACGGAGATCCTGTAAGCCACGAATCGTTTAAAACGCCGCAGCGAAAAGCATTCCATGGAAAATGTCTCGTAGTTGTTCAATCAGGTGATAAACCCGGGGTTGTTAAGCTGACTGCCAGCTCTGACGGATTAACCGCGAACACAGTGGAAATTGCAACTAAATAATCCTTGAATATCAGCAAAATATAAGATGACGATGCAAAAGAAGAAAGAGATGTTAATGCTGACCGATGGCAATAGCGATAACGCGAGTGCCAGAATCAGGGCTTTGCAGTACATTCCTTTTTTCGAAGCACGAGGTTACAATGTCACTCATATTCCAAGGGTTCCGAAAAGACCTTCAAATCTGATCAGCAAATACACCGTTTTTCCTGTTCTGAAAAGGTGGTATTCCTTAAGAATGTTTCTTGCTATTGTTCTTGGGAAGTGGGACTTGGTATTTATACAACGTATTTTAATAAGTGAGTATCTTTTAAAACGGTTAAAGAATAATTCAATACCAATTGTTTACGATTTTGACGATGCGATCTACACTAATCAAAAAAGACCTGAGAATCGTGAGAAAACAGCAAATATGGTCCGGTATGCCAGCAAAGTGATTGTAAGCACCGAATACCTCAATGAGTTTTGTCTTAATTGCGGTCAAATACCCGTGATCATACCTTCTCCTGTCGAAACAGACAGGATCAGACCTTGTGAAAAACAAAAAGATCAAATCCTCACAATTGGGTGGATCGGATCACCGTGGACATCGGGTTTTTTGGAGTTGATTGAAAAACCATTACAAAAACTGGACGAAAAATATATATTCCGATTTATAACGGTGGGTGCCAGTTCTGATTACAAGATATTGGGAATTAGTCACATCGCAAAACCGTGGATTTTTGAAGATGAAAACGAAAATATCTGTCAAATGGATATTGGTTTGATGCCTTTGCCCGATAATGACTGGACACGGATGAAAGGCGGATACAAACTATTGCAATACATGTCTGCTGGAATTCCTTGTGTCGCGAGCCCGGTTGGTGTCAATCAATCAATTGTAAAGGTTGGTCTAAACGGATTTCTTGCCTCAACAGACGAAGAATGGTATCTCACCTTAGAGAAGTTGATTACCGATCATGAACTCCGAATCAGATTAGGTTCAAATGGAAGAAGAGATGCCCTTGATTTATACAGCAGGGAAGTTTGCTTTGAAAAACTCTTAAAAAGTATCAAAACAATATAGTGCAAGAAGCTGATAAACTTGATAAACAAGCTATTGGTCACGTAATTGGAATAAACAAGACTAAAGTGGGAACAAAATGACAAATGTGGAACATGTTTGCAGGATCTGCGGGAACAGTGCCAATAACCGCACCTTTATTGCAAAAGAACGAATGTTGGGGATGAATGATGAGTTTGATTATTTCGAGTGTTCAAATTGTTTGAGCATCCAAATTTGCGAAATACCCAAAGATATCGATCGTTATTACCCGACCAATTATTATTCGTATAGGGAACCTGTTTTTGCCACAAAACTAACTGGAATAAGGTATCTGTTGAAAAAAGGTCTTGCTGAATATTACTCTGGAAAATTTAGTCTGATTGGTTTCCTGTTGTCGCCATTTTATGAGAATCCCTTTACATGGTTAAAACCCAATGTGGTAAATTTTAATTCTAAAATATTGGATGTAGGGTCTGGCACCGGAAGATTACTGCTTTCAATGAAAAGAAGTGGATACCAGGATTTAACGGGCATTGATCCCTATAACAGTGAAGATATTTTTTATGACAATGGAGTTAAGGTCTTAAAAAAAGATGTTTTTGAAATTGATGGACTATATGACCTTATAATGCTGCATCATTCATTCGAACATATGCAGAATCCAAAAGAAATTTTGGAAGAACTTCGCAAGCATATTGAGACTGAAGGCATTATAATAATAAGAATTCCGGCTGCAAATTCATATGCATGGCGGAAATACCAAACCCATTGGGTGCAATTGGATGCTCCCCGGCACTTCTTTTTGCATACAGTAAAGAGTATGAATATTCTTGCAAAAGAATGTGCACTGAAACTATCCAGCATTGAATATGAATCTACTGCATTTCAATTTACAGGAAGCGAAAAATACCTGAGAGATATCGCGTTTTCGGAAAAGGATACTATTTTCTCTAAAAAACAAATGAAAATATTCAGAAAAGAATCAAAAAGATTAAATCAGCTAAATGACGGTGATTCAGTATGCTTTTATTTAAGGAAGGTCTGATGGTAATCTATTCTTACAAATTACGAGGTCTTTACCTGAAGCAAACTTCCGTTTTATTTTGATTTTAGTCTCAAAATCCGTAGTACTTCATCTGCTTTGTCATTGATATCAGGCGATAATTTCAACAGGTATACCGGCAGACAGAATAAAACAGTTAAGATTGAGCTTCGAATGATAATATCCGCTATAAAATTTGGCAGGACCGGTAACAAGGCCGAAATCAGATAGGCTGAAATTCCAATTGCAGCAACAAGTATAAATTTCAAATTAAAGGGCTGCAGATTAAATTTGTACCATAAATATAAAAAACGAAGCAGGTTGAGAATTGACAATGAGACAGCTCCTCCTATTGCAGCTCCAGTAATTCCAAATGTAGGAATTAGCAATAAATTATTCAATATCAGCAATATAACAAGTACAATCAGAAAAAATGACTGTACTTTGTAGCGGGGCGATGATCCAAGAATTGAACTGTTAGCACCGGTTGTCATGTCAATAAGGCTTCCCAAACCAATAAAAAAGATCACCCACTTGCCGGAAATAAAATTGGGGCCTAAAATTTTAAATACATTATCGATGTTGACCCACAGTCCGAGAAACATGAGCAGTCCTATGATAAAGAGTGTTGTACAACTTTTTTCGTAAATATTTCGAATCGCTGCCATGTTATTTTCCTTCCATGCACGGGCCGAAACGATATTGGTAATCTTGAGAATGGATCGAGATGGTAAACTAACCATCATCCCGAAAATCATGCACGATCCATAAATACCGGTGGCACTCAACCCGATCATCCCCGTAATCATAATTGTATCAACAGTTAGGATGATGTTCGTTGTGAAGCCATTTAAAATACTAAATAGGGCCATTAGTCCCATTGAATTCAGCAACGGTTTTTGCAAGTAGGCAAAATCTGTTTTTAGCGAAAATTGCCCTTCCTTGATCAACGTGAACAAAATG
>JANXZJ010000054.1 GCA_025355585.1 Mariniphaga sp.
ATCGATGATAAAGATTTTACCTACATCGGATCTCCTCAGCCAAAACTGACTTACAGTATCAACAACTCGTTTACCTATAAAAAATGGGATTTGTCCATTTTCTTTAGAGGTGTCTACGGAAATAAGGTCTTGAATTATAGCAGGATGTCTTTTGCTACTACTCAATGGTTGATGGGTGGAAATGTACTGAAAGAAGCTTTGACTTCAGGTTTAACCGATTCTCCAATCTATAGTAGTTACTACATTGAAGACGGCTCCTTCCTACGTTGCGAATATGTAAACCTGGGATACACTTTCAAGGCTGAAAGTATCAAATGGATCAAGAACCTTCGGGTGTACGTGACAGGTCAAAATCTGTTTAAGATTACCAAATACAAAGGATTGGATCCGGAAGTTGACATGACCGGTTTAACTCCGGGAGTTGAAGGACGTGATTACTACCCAAAATCAAGAACATTAATGGTGGGTGTTAATATTGGTTTCTAAATTTTAAATAGAAAAAGAGATGAAAAAGACAAGTATATTCATATTATTGCTAATGGTCGGACTGACGGTTACACCGTGGCTGCAATCGTGTACCGACCTCAACGAAATCGTCTACGATAAAGTGCCGGTAGATAAATTTGGTAGTACACCAAAAGAAGTAGCAGCCCTTGTTGCTCCTGTTTATAACACATTTCAGGCCGCTCGTAGCTGGAATTTCAGGCATTTAGCCGATGAAAGTGCAGATATGGCCGTTGTTCCGACACGTAAAGGTGGTGACTGGTGGGATGGTGGACAACATATGTACACAAAACAGCACACCTGGACAAATAACAATACGCCTTTGATAACAGGTGCATACGCTGATATCTTTTCAAGTATCACAACCTGTAACAAGGTATTGCAGATGGTTCAGAACATGGCCAATGTGCCGAACAAGGAACAAACAATCGCTGAAATCAGGGCGGTACGTGCATTCTGGTATTACTATTATGTCGATTATTTTGGACAAGGTCCGTTGGTAACAGATTTTTCTGTCACCACGTTACCAACTTCAAAAACCCGTCTTGAACTTTTCAATTTTGTTATTTCCGAATTGGATGCAGTAAAGGACTTGCTTCGGTCGGATGTGTCCTCCAGTTCTTATGGTAAAATGACCAAAGGTGCTGCATACACCGTTCTTGCAAAAATGTACCTCAATGCAGGTGTTTGGGCAGGTGCTCCGCAATGGCAGAAATGTGTTGACGCATGTAATGTAGTGATTGGTCTTCCATATGTTTTGGAACCTGACTGGCGCGTTAGCTTCCAGGTTAAAAATGAGTCTTCGAAAGAGATCATTATGCCTGCCATTTACAGCGCATTGTTAGGCGGTAATCAAATTCCATTCATGACATTGCATTATTTGGATGCTGTTGCACTGGGATTGAGTATCGGTCCATGGAATGGCATCAGTGCCGATCCGAACTACGTAAAAGAATACGATCCTGCAGATAAACGCCTGGGCTGGTCTTTCCTGACCGGACCAATGCTTGATCCTGCAACAGGTAAAGT
Source organism: Mariniphaga sp. (assembly GCA_025355585.1). GTDB lineage: Bacteria > Bacteroidota > Bacteroidia > Bacteroidales > Prolixibacteraceae > JAAFHB01. The sequence continues at coordinate 1,534 of JANXZJ010000054.1, forward strand.
GCTTATTACAGCGCACGGCCGTCCACTGATTCATACAGTTGACATCACTATGTATGAAGCAACTACGAACTGGGGCTGGTGTAACCAGGAAGATGGCGCCCGCATCTGGAAATGGGAAATCCCCAAAGGTTTGTCAAGCGATCTGGAAAACGACTATGCTATTTTCCGTTTAGCTGACGTTTATCTGATGAAAGCTGAGTGTCTGACCCGCTTAAACGGACCAAATGCTGACGCAACTACATTGGTAAACGCAGTTCGCAAACGCGCCTTCAGTCCTGAAAAACCAATTGCCTTGGCAACATTGGAAGATATTCGCAAGGAACGCCGCTTTGAAATGGCATGGGAACAAATCAGCCGTCAGGATAACATTCGTTTTGGAACATTCCTTCTTGCCGATCCGGGATGGAGAGGCGCAAGCGATCCAAAACATTTGCTTTTCCCTATACCAAAGGATGCAACAGATGTTAACCCGGGTCTGACTCAGAATCCAGGTTATTGATCTGATTTTTACCCAATAAAAAGTTATCAAAAGGCTGCCCGGATTCGGGTGGCCTTTTTTTGTCAAATTAATTTAGAGGGTACTCATCATGAAGTTTCAGCATGACTATAGTGAACGGAGGGTATTCGTCATGAAGTTTCAGGATGAATATTTCAAATGCAGAGCATTCGTCATGAAGTTTCAGAATGAATATTTCAAATACAAAGTATTCGTCATGAAGTTTCAGTATGACTATTTCAAACGCAGGGTATGTATTCTGAAGTTTAGATAATGGAATAAAAAATCCTGATCAAAATAATCATAACTGTTAATCCTTAGTCCGATGGAAATAATTACATGCAATAATAATTGAAAATACATTTCTTTTTATTTGGACATTTCGCAGAATTGGTTTATTTTTAGAAGACAATTAAAACCATACTCATTCATTAAATCCATCAACAAATTATGAGAAAGCTCGAATCTTATGCCGAAAATCCTTTTGGCAAAATTAGTTTTGGTCGCGATTTGACTGTTGCATTTTTCAGTGATATGACCGACCGTCTTGATCAGGCAGTTGCAAACGGCGCACCTTTCGCCGATCTGCAAGCGCCTACCAGGGAAAAATTTACCAATCTTCAGTTGAGCCATAGCTCTACTGTAACTACCAAAACGCAGCTAAAATCGCAAACCTTAAACGTTGATCAGATCATTGATGTGTTCAAGGTGAAAATTCTCGACAGCGAAGCGTTGGTTCTGACCAAATTTAAGAAAACGACCCCCGAATATCTTAAATTCTTCCCCAACGGGCGTACAGCTTATAACAATGTGAACAAGGGCAATATCGACACGATGATGGATCAGGCTATCCTGGCCTTCAACGTTCATCAGGATGTACTTGGCAGCGAAATACTGAAAGAGTTTCAGGATTTAAAAGACCAGTATGATGCAGCCAGGTCGGATCAGCAAAAGCATAAACAAAATAAAGGAGGCTCGATTGGTTCGTGGGACGATAACCTCGAAATAATGAAAGATCAGGCTTTTGATAATCTGCTCGTGATTGCGCGCAAATATAAGGGACAGCCCGAAAAAATTAAAATGTATTTCGATACGAGCATTATCACCCCTGATGTACATCCTGAACCTGAAGAGGTAAAAATTGCGTGAGAGTGTCCATACTTAATCCCATTGCATATGACCCCGGAGGTCACATGTTTATAAAAACCATATCGGATAATCGCTCTGCTCACCCCGTAACTTTAAAATAAAAGCCAATCCCGGAATTCGGAATTGGCTTTTTATCGGGAGGAAAACTCCGTTTTATTCTACTATGATCTCGTCAACAAACAACCATGCAGGTTTGCCTTCACCAATGTGACCTTTGGGACATTTGCCCAGGTTCTGAGCCACCACTTTCACAAATTTGGCAGTTATTGGCTTAAATGTAGCCGTAAATTCTTTCAGTTGCTTTTGTCCCGAAAGCGGATCAACTGCATTCGCTACTTCAGCTACTTTATCGAAATTAAAGCCATCATCCGAAGTATAGAATTCGACCTTTTTCGGAAGAAAGATATACGACCCGGCGCTCTGAAGCGATCCTGCCGAAATTGTGTGAATTTCGGTTGCCTGTTGTAAATCAATCACAATTGCCATATTGGTCCCTGACCAGGCTTGCCATTCACCATCGGCATGATTGGTACTTCCACGGATGCCGTTAACCAACGTATATTCACCCGAGCCTTTATAGTTTTCGCTGTATGGAACCAGGTATTTGACAGGTTTTGCAGTTGCCTTGTTGATGTTAAAAGATTGGCTGAGTGTTTTTTCGGCTGCTGAACCGTTCTCAATGGATACCGCTTTAAGAACTGATGTCTTATCAATTAAAACCGGTTCGGTATAGGTGGGTGATTGTGCATTTGGTTCACTGCCATCGGTGGTAAAATGAATTTCAATACCTGCAAGTTCGCTGCTTAAGCTCACCGCCAGCTGTTTTTTCTCAGGGTTGTATTGCGATTTGGCACTTACCTTATAGGCACTCTTTGAATAGTTAATCCCCATCAGATCGTATCGTTTCATCACGGCCTGGATGCGGCGTGAAAAATCGTCCCAGCCGCGAACATCTTTCGGACTCCACAACACTTCAGCCATTGCTGCAATTCTTGGAAAGGTCATGTATTCTGCATGTTTGAAGTTGGGTACATATTCAGTCCACAGGTTGGCCTGGCCACCCAGTATATGTTTGGCTGCTTCGGCATCTAATTCAGGAGGAACCGGGCTGAAATTGTAAACCTTGCTCAATGGCACATAACCACCAATAGAAAGCGGTTCCTGGTCCATCGGGCCCTGGTAGTAATCGATGTAACAATCGGAGGTCGGGGTCATCACAACATCATGTCCCAATTTTGCTGCTTCAATACCTCCTTCAAATCCACGCCAGCTCATCACTGTCGCTTCAGCGGGCAAGCCGCCTTCAATTATTTCATCCCAGCCAAGCAGAACCTTGTGCTTCGAATTGACAAACTTTTCAATCCGTTTGATAAAATAACTTTGGAGTTCCCCCACATTTTTAAGTCCTTCGGTTTTGATCCTTAGTTTGCATTTTGGACACTTTTCCCATTCTGTTTTGGTCGC
>JANXZJ010000084.1 GCA_025355585.1 Mariniphaga sp.
CGGATCATTGGACTGTTGCCCGGGCGCGTGAAGTTCTGCCAGTTCAACCAACATAAATACATAAAAAAACCCGGCTTTTGACCGGGTTTAATGGGGCTTGATAATGATATGCTGTGTTCAGCCGGTTGTGTCCCTCCGCCCCGGGTTATTGGCACGCACTTACCACACCGCTATCTAAATGCAAATATAGATTTAAATTTGCGCAATGGGAAAAAGTAGTCATCTCACATACATACGAACAAAAGCGGTTCAGCGCAAATTTAAAAAAGCTTAGGCGGTTGGCCTGAGCTTTTTTTATATTGTAAATGCGCATTTTTAAAAGCATAATATTTTTATTTATATTTACCCTTTCTTATATTTGGTGGTTTAAGAATGAAAATAAATTATTTTTAAAATTTCTACCAAATTTCTACCTAAAAACAACACAAAACACTTAATTAATTAAATATCAGACGAATATGAATTATTAATTTAGTGACCGGGTGACTGCGTTCGGTAAGTAAGCAAATAACCAGGCAACTGTTCATCTGTTGAATAAGTCACCCGGTCACTAACGTGACGGATCAAAAAAGTTGATCTGCTATTCAACCCAATCCCTGGGAGTTTCCAAAACTTTCACTAATTTTTCTTCTTCACTTCCCGCTTCGGGATGATGATCGTATACCCACTGCACATGTGGCGGCAGACTCATCAGGATGCTTTCTATTCTTCCGTTGGTATTTAATCCGAAAAGCGTCCCCTTATCGTACACTAAATTGAATTCGACATAACGGCCGCGACGTATTTCCTGCCAGGTCCGGTTCGCAGGCGTGTACGGGATTGCCTTCCTTTTTCCCACAATTGGTAGATAGGCATCGAGGAAACTATTCCCAACTTCACAGACAAAATTGAACCATTGCTGCATGCTCATCTGATCGGTGGCCTGACAGTAATCGAAAAATAATCCGCCAATTCCTCTTGCCTCCTTGCGGTGCGCGTTCCAAAAATAGGTATCACATTGTTTTTTATAGATTGGATAAAACGCCGGATTGTGCTTGTCGCATGCCGTTTTACAGGTATGGTGATAATGGATGGCATCTTCTTCGAATAAATAATACGGCGTTAAATCCTGCCCGCCGCCAAACCATTGTTTAATGATGTTTCCATTCTTATCGTACAATTCAAAATAGCGCCAATTTGCGTGAACCGTCGGTACCATCGGACTTTTCGGATGAATCACCAGACTCAATCCGCAGGCAAAAAACTGATCTTCGCTGACGGCGAATACTCGCTGCATTGTTTCAGATAATTTCCCATAAACGGCAGAGATATTGACGCCTCCTTTTTCAAAAACGGCGCCGTTTTCAATAACACGGGTTCTTCCGCCACCCCCCTCCGGCCGTTCCCAGATATCCTCACGGAACCTGGCCTGACCATCAACAGCTTCTAAACCTGCTGTAATTTGGTCCTGAAGATTCAGGATATAGTTATAGAATTCATTTTTCATGTCAATCAGATAACCACGCTCACCTTTGAAATGTTTTCCAAAAAGACGATGCGGTTATAATCCGGGCGTAGGATTTGCTGAACCTCCTGGTCAGATTTTGTTGAGTGGTATCAGGAAAATAAGGTTCTGATCATTTTCTCCACCCTTTCGATCTGATGTATCTTGATTTCGAAACGGGAGAAGTCGACACCTTTGTTGTACTTCGACAGGTAGATCTCCTTGAAACCAAGTTTTTGAGCTTCAGCAATGCGCTGCTCAATGCGGTTAACAGGCCGGATCTCGCCCGTAAGACCAATCTCACCGGCAAACGCGATCTGTTTATCAATGGCGACATCAAAATTTGAGGAGAGAATGGCGGCAATAACGGCCAGATCCATTGCAGGATCATCGACACGCAAACCTCCCGCAATATTCAAAAAAACATCCTTTGTCATCAACTTAAACCCTGCCCTTTTTTCGAGAACGGCAAGTAACATGTTCATTCTGCGCAAATCGAATCCGGTGGCCGAACGCTGTGGATTGCCATAAGCAGCTGAGCTAACAAGTGCCTGTACTTCAATTAAAAAAGAGCGCATGCCTTCCATTGTTGCAGCAGTGGCAGTGCCGCTTAATCCGTCATTATGCGACGAAAGTAACATCTCCGAAGGGTTGACCACTTCGTGCAAACCGTCCTGCCTCATTTCGAAAATCCCCAGCTCAGAGGTTGATCCAAAACGATTTTTCACCGAGCGCAGAATCCGGAAAAGGTAATTCCGGTCACCTTCGAACTGAAGCACCGTATCGACGATGTGTTCCAGCACTTTTGGGCCGGCAAGGCTCCCCTCTTTGTTGATGTGACCAATCAGAATTACTGCAATCTGCTTCAGTTTCGCAACTTTCATAATCCCGACAGTGCATTCCCTGATCTGCGTCACACTACCCGGCGACGACTCCGCCAATTCGGTAGATACCGTCTGAATTGAATCGATGATCACGAGATCCGGCTTTTCGCTTTCGAGATGTGCAAGAATATTTTCGAGCGAGGTTTCGCAGAGAAACAAACAATTCGATTCTTTGCCATTCAAACGGTTTGCCCTCATTTTCAACTGCTGAAGACTCTCTTCTCCTGAAATATATAAAACCGTTAATTGTGTAAGTCGTAACGCAATCTGCAGCACAAGTGTCGATTTGCCAATTCCGGGTTCGCCTCCAAGCAGGATTAATCCGCCCGGAACGAGACCACCGCCAATCACACGGTCAAATTCTTCGTTACCCGTTACAATCCGTGCCTGTTGGTCAAGGTCAATCTCCGATAGCGTCAAAGGCTTTAAATTCCCCTTCGCCTGCATGGTGGAAGTGCTCTTCCTTTCAGTGACGATCTCCTCTAAAACGGTGTTCCATTCACCACACACGTTACATTTGCCAGTCCATTTGGGAGACTGGGCACCGCAACTCTGGCAAACAAAAGTGGTTTTAGTTTTTGACACGTCAATAGATATTAGATGGTGTAGAGACAAGGCATGCCTTGTCTCTACACATGCCTTGTCTCTACTAAAAGGTATTAAATAATCCTGTTGGTCTCCGTATCGGGAAACACAATTCTTGGTTTGAATTTCTTCGCTTCCTCAAAATCCATGGAGGCATACGAAACAATAATAACAATGTCTCCCACCGAGACTTTCCGTGCAGCAGGACCGTTCAATATAATCTCACCAAGGCCTCTTTCACCACGAATCACATAAGTTTCAAGTCGTTCACCATTGTTGATATCAACTATCTGAACTTTCTCATTCTCAATAATATTGGCAGCATCCATCAGATCTTCATCGATGGTAATACTACCTACATACTGAAGATCTGCCCCTGTGACTGTAACCCTGTGTAATTTGGATTTACAAACTTCTATAAACATTTTATTCTTAATTAATGTCCAAAATAATATTATCGATAAGACGAACTTTTCCTGCATAAACCGCAATACAACCCACTTTTGTGCCAGATTCGTTCCAGCTTTCGACCGACATCAAAGTCGTTTCATCGACGATTTCGAAATACTCGACCCGCAACAATTGTGTTGCATTAATCTGGTTCAAAACATATTCCTTTATCTCTGAAACCGTTTTTAAGTTGGCAAGATATTTCGCGTCTCTTAGTGTCTGATAAATCTTCGGTGCACAATCGCGGTATTCAGGAAGAAGCAGTTTGTTGCGTGAACTCATTGCCAAACCGTCTTTTTCACGAATAATATCGCATGCCACTATTTCGATCGGGAAGTTCATTTGCCGGACTAAATCACTGATAATGGCCATTTGCTGAAAATCCTTCCTTCCAAAAAATGCCATATCGGGAAGAACGATTTCGAAAAGCCGGCTTACAACCTGCGCCACTCCATTGAAATGTCCCGGACGAAAAGCACCCTCCATCACCGCCTCCAGATTGCCAAAATCGAATTTCTGCGTATCGGGAACCGGATATACCTCTTCAACCGAAGGAGAAAAAATATATTCGCATCGGGTCGTCGAAAGGAGCTTCATATCCGATTCGAGGGTTCTTGGATAATTTGCCAGATCATTTTTGTCGTTAAACTGGGTGGGGTTGACAAAAATTGAAACGACGACGATGTCGCACATGGTGCCAGCGGTCTCAACCAGCGACAGATGACCCTGATGGAGAGCTCCCATCGTGGGAACAAATCCAATTTTAAGTCCCTTTGAATGCGCTGCTTTCAGCACATTTTGCAATGATGTTATTGTAGTATAAAGTTCCATTATTTTTTAAAAACAGAGTGCAAAGTAACAAAATATCTGAACACAATGAAAGGCTCCAACCGTCTTCATTAGGAATACAATCAGGCTAATGATTGAATATTCAGTATTTTTTATATATTTTTGCAGAATATTTAAGAAGTGTAATGGAAAAAAAGAAGGTTTTATTTATCTCGCAGGAAATCACCCCTTACTTACCTGAATCTGAGATTTCGGAGATAGGGAGGTACCTTCCACAGGGTATACAGGAGAGAGGGAAAGAGATCCGCACATTTATGCCCCGTTTTGGATGTGTCAATGAGAGAAGGAACCAGCTTCACGAAGTGATCCGACTTTCAGGTATGAATTTGGTTATCAACGATAATGATCATCCGCTGATTATTAAAGTAGCATCGATACAGGCTGCACGCATGCAAGTCTATTTTATTGACAATGAAGACTATTTTCAAAGGAAATTTACTACGACCAATGATGAGGGAGTTGAATTTGACGACAACGATGAACGTGCAATTTTCTTCGCAAGAGGCGTATTGGAGACCGTTATCAAATTACGGTGGGCACCGGACATTATTCATTGCCATGGTTGGTTTACAGGAATGATTCCTCTTTTCGTGAAAAAAACATACAAGGACAATCCCCTGTTTGCCAATTCAAAAATAATCTATTCAGCCTATAACGATGACTTTAAAAGCCCGCTTAACAGCAACATGGCCAATAAAATTGCCGAAGACGGAATAGATATCCATGAAATTTCAGTGATTAAAGACCCAACCTTTGTCAATTTAGGCAAACTGGCAATTGATTATTCCGACGCAACTATTAAGGGCAGTGAAAGCATCAATACTGAGTTGGAGGATTATATGAGAGCATCGGGTAAACCGTTTCTCGATTATCAATCAAAGGAAAATTACATAAATTCCTACTTCGATTTTTACAATATTTTTTAATAATTTGCGCCGGTTTTACTAAAAGATTAAGACATTGAAAGATAGATATTTCGAATTGAAGAACCTTACTGGAGTGATTCTTCTTTTGTCGGTTGTTGTTTGGGGTTGTAAACAGGGCGATCTGTCACTTGGCGTAAATGTATTGCCCGGTGTCAAAATTCTGGATACCCGGTATCACCAGGAGAAGACATCCATTACTACCGCGGTATTTACTGACTCAAAAATCAGGGTCGACCGTCCCAAATACAACCTGCTCGGAAGCTTCAATGATCCGATCTTCGGGCGTACCGATGCATCTTTCGCTGCGCAGTTTCGCCTTCCGTTTTACCGGGCTTTTACACCGACTGCAGCGATCGATTCTATTGTTTTAAGCATGGATTACAAAATAATTTATGGCGATACGGTAAGCAGTCAGTCCGTACAAGTTTATGAATTGGCCAATAGTTTGAACTACGATGCGAAATACCTCTCTTCCTACAATATAAAAAATCTTGCTTCAAGTGACCCTATCGGGTCAGGAAGCTTTATCCCCAAATTCAGAACTGACTCTTTAAAAACAGATACAACCCTGCAGACCATCAGGATACGTTTGAAAAACTCTTTCGGAACCAGTCTGCTTGGAATTGATTCGATGAGCATGAAAAGCAGTGATGAGTTTCTGAAGGTATTTAAAGGTTTATACATTAGCTCAACACCATTAAGCAGAAAAGGAACCATTGTGAGCATTATAAATACACCGTATTCAACGGCAACAGCGACCGAAAATTTACCGGCGATTGTACTTTATTATCATGATGCAAAAAAAGATACACTGACTTTTGGATGCGAGATTACATCGAATTCTGCGAAGGTTGCAAGTTATGTGCATGACTATTCGCTTGCAAGGTTTTTTCCCAATTTAAATAAGGAGAACAACTCCGACACACTGATATATGTTCAGCCAAACGGTGGGATCAAATCAAAAATTATTGTTCCTACGCTTTCAACCTGGAAAGATTCGGCCAATTATGCGATTAACAAGGCAACGCTCACCATTCATGCCGATACCATCATGAGCGACTACAGACGATATGCCATGCCGCCAAGGTTGTACCTGATGGCAATTGACAGTACTGGCACGGAGACATTTCCTGCTGACAGTCAACTATCAAGCGCTTATTACGGAGGCTTTTATAATGCAACAACCGCTACTTACTCGTTCAATGTAACGCAGCACCTGCAACAACTCATTAAAGGCACTATCAAAAATAACGGATTCTATCTTGTGCAAGCCGAACGCACTTCCTCTGTACAAAGAGTTGTACTTAAGGGTTTTGGAAGTGCAAAACCGGTTGAACTCAACGTGGCCTACACCATCTATAAATAATAACGGCGCTATCGACTTAATCTGGTATAGTTGATTGAACTTTTTTAATTTTGTAATTCAGAAAATTCAAAAAATTAGAACTGATTGGCAAATAAAATACTCTTCCTCGTTATTATTGTTGTTGGTTATCTCTCTTTTTTCACCTCGTGTGCAAATATTGGTATGCCTTCCGGAGGATTGAAAGATTCGATTCCTCCGGTTATTGTGCGCAGTGTGCCCGCATTTGACCAAAGAAATTTCAACGATCAGAAAGTTCGGATTACATTCAACGAGTTTGTTATTGTTGAAGGGCTAAATGAGAAATTTGTCGTCTCACCTCCGACCACAAAAAAACCCATCATCCGGACGAAAGGAAAAACACTGATCGTCGATCTGAATGAGAAACTGAAACCAAATACTACATATTCTCTTGATTTTAAAGATGGTGTATCTGACAATAACGAAAGAAATTCATTAAAAAGCTTAAGGTTGGCCTTCTCAACAGGCCCTGATTTCGATTCACTTCGGGTAGTTGGATTTATCAAGGATGCCTTTAATCTTGAGCCTATTGCCAACTCGTATGTTTTGCTCTACCGTGGACGATCGGATACTTTGGTTTACAAAACCAGGCCCGATTTTATTGCTAAAACCGATCACAGAGGGTTTTTCGCTGTCACAAACCTGCCGGCTGATACGTTTCAGGTTTACGGACTAAGTGATGTTGACAACAACCTGAAATTCACACCCGGCTCAGACTCGATCTCTTTCCTCGATAACCTGGTGATTCCTTCTGCAAAATTTCTTCCGCAAAGAGACACCGCAATCTCAGGCGTTGATACGTTGCTTATTTTCGGCAAAACCAAATTCTCACCCGAACCGCTTTATTTGCTTCGTTTTGGAGAACCATTTTTTGATTTGCGACTCGATAAATCCTCCCATCCTACTCGTAAGGTGGTGGATCTGACATTTACACAATCGGTTGCTGATACATTTAATATTGAACCTATCAATTTCAAGGCAAAACCAGGTTGGAAATATACCGAAATGTCGCCAAAATCAGATTCCATTCGTATCTGGCTGACAGATTCAATGGTCTACAATAAAGATACACTTATATTCAAAGTCGATTATCTTCAACAAGATAGCCTGAAACAATACTACACCAAAAGCGATACGTTACGGCTCTATTTCACGGATGTGACCCAGGCATCCAAGAACAAACGCAAGGAGCGTCGCAAGATCGAAAAAGAGGAAATTTCGATCCCGATCACAACCAATGTAAAGGCTGGTTTCGATGTTTACCGTAAGTTACTTATCGAATCGCCCGAACCTATTTCAGTTTTTGACACCACGAAAATTTCGCTTTTCGAAAAAATAGATACCATTTATACTAAAATATCGTATAAACTCACGCCCGATTCGCTCAATAAACGACGTTATCACCTTGCACATGCATGGAAATATGGAACGAATTATAAGCTAACGATCGATTCTGCAGCAATAAAAACGATTTACAATATTTACTCAAAGAAACTCAAGGAAGAGTTTAAAACGCAGGAGGAGGAATATTACGGAAAAATCATACTGAATCTTAAAAACGTTACAATACCTACAATTATAGAACTTTTAACCGATGACAAGGATGAAAAAATCGTCCAGTCAAAACGTGTTTCAAAAGATGGCTTATATACATTTCAATACCTTGAACCCCGAAAATACCTTATCAAAGCAATTTTTGACAGAAACAATAACGGGAAATGGGACACCGGTAACCTGAAGAAAAAGATTCAGCCCGAAGAGGTAATGTACTATCTTGAAGTTGTGAAAGTGAGGGGAAACTGGGACGCTGAAAAGGATTGGAGCCTGCCAACACAGCAATACAGCAAAAAGATATTTGACAAAGAGCTTGAAGAACAAAAACTTAAAGACAAGTTAAAGAAAAAGAAGAAGAATACGGCATTTTAGAGAATCATTAAAATGCATGATCATACGGACCGATATGGCATCACCGGCTCCAGTCATAAAAGAGATGCCTTCACTTAATAAAGAAAACTATGGCAACAGTACGACGTTTGAAAAAAGAGATTGAGTTCATGTCATCACAACTGATTGGAGATTGTATTGACTATCTTGATACATTTGATGACAAAAAGGAAGTGAGTGTATTGTCGATCATTGAGGAAGCTGTTTTGCTGAATAATACGATGCTCGACCGTGCGTGCCATCCCGACGGAAAAAATAATCCGAAACTGGTAAAACAACACTACCGGAAGTTGAAAATTGATTTTATCAAGGGTCTTGACCAGGCTTACGGAAAACTGGAAGGCTTATTGAAAAAATAACAGGTTATATCGGCTTTTTGTCGTGCAGTCCTGACAGGTTTTGAAACCTGTCAGGACTTTTTATTTGCAACAGATTGAATTTCGTGCTTAGGAAATCAGAATTTCCTGAGCGGGAAATCCAAATCCGATGCTTATGGAATCTCGTGCAAATGCGCAGCAGGTAAAAATTTTGTTATGAAAGCAGCGTATGTTGCAGCAATATCTTCAACCCGATACCGATCAGGATAATACCTCCCAGTAATTCGACTTTAGGGCCCAGGGAGCAACCGACATCTTTTCCGATCCTGATGCCCAACATCGCAAAGAAGAAGGTGACAGCACCTATAATAATCGCACCACCAAAGATATTGCGCGATGAGGCCAAAGCATACGAAAAACCAACAACCAGCGCGTCGATACTCGTGGCAATCGACAGTGTAATAATATGCTTCCAGGAGTAAATATCAGTCATTTTGCTACCGTCCCCTTTTTCAAAACTCTCATAGATCATTTTGCCGCCCAAAAACACGAGAAGGAAAAAAGCGATCCAGTGGTCAAAATCCTCAACATACGCTTTTATTTCTGTCCCCATGAACCAACCTACCACAGGAAAAATCCCCTGAAAAAAAGCGAGTGAAAAGGAAATTTTTGCAGCGTGCCGAAACGAAATTTTCTGCTCAGTAAGTCCGCAACCGATAGAAACGGCAAAACTATCCATCGAAAGCCCGATTGCAAGAATTAAAACGGTAAGAATATCCATACTAATTTTAAAGCTGCAAAGATAAAACTCCTGAGCGAAAAGTCAGGTTGAAATGCTACCATTAAAACCATTCAAAATAGAGGTATTTTATTTGAACATTTGTCCAAATATTTCTAAAAACCAATTTAATTAGCCAACTTTGCAAAAACCATGTAACCATCAAATATAATGATTCGTAAATTACTTATTAGAGATGTCACGTTAAGGGATGGACAGCAGTCCCTTTTTGCAACCCGCATGCATCAGGCTCAGATTGATAGGGTTCTGCCGATTTACAAAGAGGCAGGTTTTTATGCACTCGAAGTTTGGGGAGGTGCTGTTCCTGACTCTATTATGCGTTATCTTAATGAAGACCCCTGGGAACGTCTTGAAACAATTAAGAAAGAAATTGGAAATATTTCTCATCTCACAGCGCTGTCACGCGGTCGGAATCTTTTTGGATACAACCCTTATCCGGAAGAAGTAATTGAAGGATTTAACCGGAATGCAGTTCAGTCAGGCATTTCGATCATGCGTATTTTTGATGCGCTGAATGACACAAATAATATCAAATCGACGATCAAATATGTAAAAGAAAACGGAGGTTTGGCCGACTGTGTTGTGTGCTACACTGTTGATCCAAAATTTACACGCAAAGAGCGGTTTTTAGCGACTATACACGGCAAACCACTTCCCAAAGCTATTTTCACCCTCGATTATTTTATAAAGATGGGAAAAGAACTCGAGAACATGGGAGCAGATATGATAACGCTTAAAGACATGGCTGGTTTAATACAACCACACAAAGTTAGCCAGATCATTAAAGCGTTCAAGAAGAACCTTAAAATTCCGATCGATTTCCATACACACTGTACGCCAGGCTATGGTTTATCTTCTGCATTGGCAGCAATCATAAGCGGCGTAGATATTTTAGACACTGCTATTCTTAACTTCGCCGGAGGTCCGGCAGCTCCTGCGTTTGAATTGATCCAGATTTTCTGTACCAAATTAGGAATCGAAACCGGCGTCAATCTGGATGCAGTTGTCAGAATCAATAAGATATTGAAAGAAATCAGGTTGGAAATGGCTGACATTGACAGCTACAAAATATATCCAATCGAGTTCGATATCACAAAAGATAAATTACCTGCCCATATCGACAAGCTTTTCGATGATGCCATTGAATTTGCCCAGGCTGATGATGAAGCCCGCTTAGTTGATGCCTGTGCCAAAATTGAGAAATACTTTAACTTCCCGGATCCCGACGAGAAAGTAAAATTCGCCGAAGTACCTGGAGGCATGTATACCAATATGTTGGCTCAGTTAAAACAGTTAAAACAGGAAGATTTATTGCCCCGTGTACTCGAAATAATCCCTACTGTTCGTTTGGCAGCGGGATGTCCTCCATTGGTAACACCCACCAGCCAGATTGTGGGTGCACAAGCGGTTAACTGCGTAATTGATGAAAAAAACGGTAAACCCTATTACAGCAACAACTCTGTTCAATTTATCAACCTTGTAAAAGGATCATATGGGAAAACACCAATTCCTGTCGATCCCGACTTCCGCGAAAAGATTGCAGGCACCCGCGTAGAGATTCCGTTTAATACCGCCAGCTACGAAAAACAACCAAATCCATTCTTCCCGCAATATGGCGAAAATGTGAAACTAGCCATGGATGAAAAAGAAGAGTTGTTACTTGAGCTGTTCCCAATGGTTGCAAATAAATTTCTGTTGGACAAAGTAAATCGCATTTATGGTACAAAGTTAAAAGAGACCGAGATGCAAAAACAACGGGCTTACGAAGCCGAGCGTCAAAAATACCTTGATCTCTCTGAGGAAGAAAAGCAAGCCAGACTTGTTGACGGACTCTATCATTGGAATTGAAATAAAATCACAAAAATGCGCCTCGTTTATCGGGGCGTTTTTTTTGATAAAAGTTGTCAGATTTATGGGAACTAAAAAGAGGCCATCCCAACCGGGACAGCCTCTTATTTTTTCAACCAAAATGGCTGATATATATTGGGTTTGTGGATTACATCATTCCACCCATACCGCCACCCATTCCGCCCTGAGGCATCATAGCTGGTTTATCCTCTTTCTCATCTACAAGAACACACTCGGTTGTAAGGAACATACCTGCAATTGATGCGGCATTTTCCAAAGCAACGCGGGTAACCTTGGCAGGATCAATTACACCGGATTCGAAAAGATTCTGGTAAACATCAAGACGGGCATTGTATCCAAAATCGTCCTTACCTTCTTTGATCTTCTGTACAATTACAGCGCCTTCAAGACCTGCATTGAACACAATCTGACGGGTAGGTTCTTCAATGGCACGTTTTACTATTTCGATACCGGTTGTTTCATCTTCGTTGTCGCCAGTCAGCCCTTCAAGGACAGCAATAGCGCGAAGGTAAGCAACACCACCTCCGGGAACGATACCTTCTTCAACAGCCGCGCGTGTGGCGTGAAGCGCATCATCAACACGGTCTTTCTTCTCTTTCATTTCAACTTCTGATGAAGCACCTACGTAAAGTACGGCAACACCACCTGAAAGTTTGGCAAGACGTTCCTGCAATTTTTCGCGATCGTAATCCGAAGTCGTTGTTTCGATCTGTTTTTTGATCTGTGAAACACGTGCAGCAATATTCGAAGCTTCGCCACCACCATTAACAATCGTAGTAGTATCCTTGTTAACAGTTACTTTCTCGGCATGACCTAACAATTCGAGTGTCGTATCTTCCAATTTCATCCCTTTTTCTTCGGTGATAACAACACCACCAGTAAGAATGGCAAGATCTTCAAGCATTTCTTTGCGACGATCGCCAAATCCCGGAGCTTTAACAGCACATACTTTCAGACCGGCACGAAGACGATTTACAACAAGTGTTGCAAGTGCTTCACCTTCGATGTCTTCAGAAATAATCATCAAAGGACGACCAGACTGATGTGTCAATTCAAGGATTGGAACCAATTCTTTCATTGATCCGATTTTCTTATCGTGAATCAGGATGAAAGGATTCTCCATTTCGGTAGCCATTTTTTCAGTATCGGTTACGAAATAAGGAGAAATATAACCACGGTCAAACTGCATACCTTCAACAAGGTCAACATATGTTTCGGTACCTTTTGCCTCTTCAACTGTGATAACGCCTTCTTTGTGAACTTTTTCCATCGCTTCAGCAATCAGCTTGCCAATTTCAGCGTCATTGTTGGCTGCAATACGTGCAACCTGTTCAATTTTGCTGTAGTCGTCGCCAACAGTTTTAGCCTGAGCTTTGATGCTTTCAACAACTTTAAGTACGGCTTTGTCGATACCACGTTTCAAATCCATTGGATTCGCACCGGCAGTAACGTTTTTCAAACCTACATTAATAATAGACTGTGCAAGAACGGTTGCGGTAGTTGTACCGTCACCTGCGTCATCACTTGTTTTTGATGCAACTTCCTTAACAAGATGTGCACCCATATTTGCATATGGATCAGAAAGTTCAATTTCCTTTGCAACAGTTACACCATCTTTGGTGACCTGAGGTGCACCAAATTTCTTTTCGATTATTACATTGCGACCTTTGGGCCCTAGTGTTACTTTTACAGCATCAGCAAGCTGATCAACACCTTTTTTCAGCCGTTCGCGGGCCTCAATATTAAATTTAATTTCTTTTGCCATTGTTTAATGTTTTTATTAATTATCAATAAATTAATCAATTAAGCGATAAAAAGAACGTCTGACTGCGCAATCAACAGGTAGTCGTTGCCTTCGATGGTAATTTCAGTTCCTGAATACTTTCCGTAAAATACCGTATCACCAACTTTAACTTCCACTGTTTCGTCTTTTTTAGCGATTCCCACCAATACAACTTTACCTGCAAGGGGTTTTTCTTTCGCTGAGTCAGGGATGATAATACCACCTGCCGTTTTTGTAACTGCTTGCTGCGGCTCTACCAATACTTTGCCGGCAAGGATTTTTCCTTTAAGTTCTGCCATTTTAAATTTTATTTATAATTAGACAATAGTTTATCGTTGTAATCCATTCTTAAACAGAAAATATGCCAAACCGGTTAAAGACCTGTTTTGTCCTGTTACCACGACATTTTTACAGAAAGAATAACAAAGCATAATCCTTGTGGATTCTAATATGCTATAAAACAACTATTTTCACAAAATACGCACCTGACATCTATCTCTGCCAACATGACATTAAATAAAAAGCGAATGTCCGACATATGCAGAAAAGCCCAATCCGTATGTTGACGAATCGGGCTTGTAATAATATCAATCTTAAATTCAATTCAATAAATCAGGGATGAAGGCGTTAACCCCGAACCAAAACACTGGTTAAAACCCAATAATCTATTTTGTTGAATCACGAACTGCCTGCGGAAAATTAGGAACCTGACTTGGATCCTGAACCTGCTGAATCTGTTGTTCGATTTTTGATTTAGCCTGCTCGCCCTGACGTGGAAGGAATGCTGTTGCTGTTATAGAAAGAACAACAAGTGCAATGGCCAAACCCCATGTGAATTTCTCCAGAAAATCAGTTGTCCGGCGAACGCCCATCAC
This sequence comes from Mariniphaga sp., assembly GCA_025355585.1. GTDB lineage: Bacteria > Bacteroidota > Bacteroidia > Bacteroidales > Prolixibacteraceae > JAAFHB01. The sequence continues at coordinate 14,149 of JANXZJ010000084.1, forward strand.
CTGGTTGGAGCTTGAGAATGACGATGCAAGACCGCCCCCTTTTGAATTCTGTACCAGTACCATTAACACGAGCAAGGCACTGACAATAAAAATTATAACAATAATAAATGTGTACATTGAATTATTTATTTAGCAGATTTGTGACTTCTTCAATTTGCCGCGCAAAATAAACACTTTTTTCGGGATATTTCAAACTTAATTTTTGATAAGACTGAATTGCTTTCACAAAAAGCCCTTGTTTTACGTAAATTCGCGCTAATGTTTCAGTGATAAATTCATCATTTTCACCTACTCTATCCATTTGTTTACTAATTCTTTCATTAACCCCTGAATTCTCAGATTGCTTTGCCGAGAATGCCGGATTGTCCATGATAAACCGGTCAATCAGATCGGTTTTTTGTTCCGGTTCTGATCCAGTTTCTTTTTTCGAAACCAAATGACTGATCTCTTTCGCAAGTTCAGAAAGTGGTTTTTCGGCATCATTCCCAATTCCTTCGAGCATATAGGCACTTTCGTTATGCTCAAAATTCAATAAATCGAAATTCCCTTTCCCTGCATGTTTGACCATTGATTTAAACGATTCGTCTGGTTCATCCACACTTCCCGTATCCTCATCAGCCAATTCCAGGACCGGAAAATCCTCCTTATTCGATATTACACTAATTTCCAATGATTCATCATGCATCTCCTTTTTTTCAGGTCCAGGGTTTAGAAGATGATAAAGAAGTGTGCGGTCAGTTGCGAATATTGCTGTTGTCTTTAATTGACCCGCATATCGGAAATTACTCTGATTCTGTAAATTGCTTACATACAACAAATGGCCGGTCTGGAAATAAGGATATTCGTCCAATATTTCCCGCAGTTCTCCCAACGTCCGTTCGTTCAGCACCGAAGGGTCGTCAAGATATCGCAACATTTGATCACGGGTCATCGACATATTACATCACATTTTTGATGGTACCACTTCAGCAAAGTTACCAATTCGCTACCGATTTATTGAATATATCCTCAATCAACTGTTCAACTATCACATCAACAGCAGCACTTTCCACTTCATTCAGCGAACGGGTACTCTCCCAGTCGTAATAAGCTGAAAATGTGGTATTAAAATCTTGCGTGTGATCCTTATTGTTCGTAAAAACCACTTTTACCGTAACCGTCAATCGGTTCATCGAAGCAAAATCCCTGCCTTGTTCGCTCTGTTGAATAGACAATGGGCGCACATCATAGCCTGTAATCTCTCCCGAAAATTCAAGATCACCCTGTTCACGCTCCATCGATAAGCCGGTTTCGTTCACGAACTTATCTTTCATCGCTTCAGTAAAAGTCTGGCTCAGCATCGGGTTAACGACCCGTGCCCTGTTTGTGAAGAAATCAACAAAGACTGTCTTTACTGCAGGTGAAATGGAAGCGCCTGTAAAGGAATAACCAATCTTACAAGCGTTTACAATAACCACCAAAATAAGAATGCCCCCAAAAACAGAAAATATTTTTATCGTTTGTTTTGTCATCAATTATCCGATTTTGTATTCTTTTATTTTTCTGTAGAGTGTTCTTTCCGAAATGCCGAGTTCGCGGGCAGCCAATTTACGTTTCCCATTATGTTTATCGATCGATTTTCGGATCATCTCAATCTCTTTATCCTCAAGCGAAAGTGACTCCTCAACAAACTCCTCTGTATCCTGAATATTTTCATGACCGGAGCTTTTAAGAATTACTGGTGCAGAATATGGAGGTTGTGACGGTTTATAATCATCAGACTCATCCTGATATAACTTTCTGAAAAGCTGAGCACTATCCTCATGCGTTTTTGATGTCTGACCATCAAGCATTAAGTCATGAACCAATTTCTTGAGATCGTTCATATCCTTTTTCATATCGAAAAGAATTTTATAAAGAATCTCACGCTCACTGGTAAATGTCTTTTCATCCAACCCCTTGTTATAAAGTGCCGGCAATATTCCTATATTTTCCGATGGAAGGTAATGCACAAGCGCTGCTGCAGTAATCTCCCGGGCAGTTTCTATAATCGAAATTTGCTCGGTAATATTTTTCAATTGCCTCACATTTCCCGGCCACCGGTAATCAAGCATCACTTTTTGAGCATCTTCAGTAAGTCTGATGGAAGGCATCTTGTACTTTTCGGCAAAATCGGAAGCAAATTTGCGAAAGAGCAACAATACATCTCCTGCACGTTCGCGCAGCGGAGCAATTTTAATCGGTACTGTATTTAACCGATAGTACAAATCTTCGCGAAATTGCCCTTCTCTGATTGCTTTTGTCAGATCAACATTGGTTGCTGCAATCACCCGAACATTGGTCTTCTGAACCTGTGACGAGCCTACCCGGATGAATTCACCCGACTCCAAAACCCTTAATAGTCTGACCTGAGTTGAAATTGGAAGCTCCCCTATTTCATCCAGAAAAAGTGTTCCGCCATCGGTCACTTCAAAATAACCTTTCCGGTCGGTTAATGCCCCGGTGAATGACCCCTTTTCGTGTCCAAATAACTCCGAATCAATTGTACCCTCGGGGATTGCACCGCAATTGATGGCAATATACTTGCCATGCTTCCGATGCGAAAAGCTATGAATAATTTGTGGAAACGACTCTTTCCCTACGCCGCTTTCCCCACTGATCAAAACCGATAAATCGGTCGGAGCTACCTGAATAGCAACCTCTATCGCACGGTTTAACTCAGGCGCATTTCCGATGATACCAAACCGTTGTTTTATCTCCTGAATATCCATATTATAGATACAAAATTTTGGACTACAAATTTATAATTAATCCGTTAATAATACTGCCTGCGCTTTTACGATTCATTTTGCGAAACTTAGACAACGTCAAAATCATTTTTCATAAAAATACTGCCAATCTGATCACTATGATTTGCCAATGAACTATTTTTGCATAAAATTTGAAACTTTGAGCATGAATTTTATTGTAATAATACCCTCCCGGTACGAATCGACGCGTTTTCCAGGAAAACCACTGGCCGATATCTGCGGAAAGATGATGATCCAACGTGTTTATGAACAAGCATCAAAAGCCATCGAAGAGGTATGGGTGGCAACCGATGATGTAAGAATTGTTGATGCTGTAAAAAGTTTTGGCGGAAATGTCGTGATGACTTCACTGGATCACCGGAGCGGCACTGACCGCTGCGCAGAAGCAGTTTTAAGGGCCTCTGAGATTACAGGCAAAACCTACGATGTGGTGATAAACGTGCAGGGTGATGAACCTTTTATGCAGCCACATGAAATTGAGTTAATTACGGAATGTTTTAGAGATTCGCCCGAAACCGAAATAGCTACTTTGATCCAACCGATTCTTAAGAATGAAGATATCTTCCGGCCGGATATGGTAAAAGTAATACTTGATAAAGAACAAAATGCGATATGTTTTAGCCGTTCACCGGTTCCGCACATTTTCGGGGTCGACGAATCAAAATGGCTCGAAAACTATCCGTTTTATGGTCACGTCGGGCTCTATGCTTACCGGAACAACGTTCTTCAAAAACTGGCCAAACTAACTGAAGGTCTGCTTGAAAAAGTTGAATCACTCGAACAATTACGCTGGCTTGAAAACGGTTTCAAAATTAAAACCAATGTTACAGATTCGGATAATTTTGGAATTGACACACCTGAAGATCTTGAACTGGCAATAGCAGGAGGAATTGAGAAATATTATCATTGACTTCATATACCTGAATAATAACGAGTTCATATGATTTGAAATGATAAGTTAAAACAGGAAAGGTCGTATAGTGGTGGTGAAGTAACCATTTCACTCACCTGTTTTTCAAAATTTGAAGTTTCGTTGATCCGGGCTTTCCGATTCTGGTTTGACATAGTTAAATCCGGATACTTTACTAAATTTGTAATTGTGCTGCCCATTAATAATACTTGCTATGAATACGCCGGAAATTGTTAAAAATGATCCTTATCTTCAACCTTTCGAAGCCGACTTCATCCGTTGGGAAGAGAAATTACATGCAAAGGAGGCCGAACTCCTGGATGGAAAATCGCTCTTCGATTTTGCTTCAGGTCACCTTTATTTTGGCCTTTTTAAAACAGAAAACGGATGGGTAATTCGCGATTGGGCTCCAAATGCAACGCGTATAATCCTGATTGGGGTGTTTAATGGATGGGAAGAGAAGCAAGAATTCGAGCTGAAAGATATCGGCAACGGTTGCTGGGAATTGTATATTGACGAAAATACAATATCACATGGCGACTTGTATGCCTTTTCGATCTATTGGAACGGAGGTAACGGAAAACGGATTCCAGCCTGGTCGCAACGGGTCGTTCAGGATTCGGAAACCAAGATATTTAACGCCCAGGTGTGGCATCCGTCAAAGGAATATGCATGGAAAAATTCCGGCTATAAACGGGAGAATGAGGCAGCGCTCATCTATGAAGCACATATCGGAATGGCCGGTGAAGAGCCCAGGGTTCATACCTATGACGAGTTCCGGAAAGATATACTTCCACGCATTAAAGTGGAAGGTTACAACACCATCCAGTTGATGGCTATTCCCGAACATCCTTATTACGGAAGTTTTGGGTACCATGTCTCAAGTTTTTTTGCTGCTTCATCGCGGTTTGGAACCCCCGAAGAGCTGAAGCAACTGATTGATGAAGCCCACGGCATGGGCATTTCTATCATTATGGATCTTGTTCATTCACATGCCGTTAAAAATATCATTGAAGGATTGGGAAGCTATGACGGAACGCGGTACCAGTTTTTTCATGAAGGAGCAAGAGGTGAACATCCGGCCTGGGATTCCTACTGTTTCAACTATAACAAGAATGAAGTATTGCACTTCCTCTTTTCGAACATCCGGTTTTGGCTCGAAGCGTATAAATTCGACGGTTTCCGCTTCGACGGTGTAACCAGCATGCTCTACTTCGATCATGGATTAGGTATGGCTTTTACAAGCTACAGCGACTACTTCACTCCGAATATTGATGATGAGGCAATTGTCTACTTCAAACTTGCCAACCGGCTTATTCACGAGATAAATCCAAACGCCCTGTCGATCGCGGAAGATATGAGTGGTCTGCCCGGATTGGCAGCACCTCTCTCAGCTGGTGGTCTTGGTTTCGATTACCGCATGTCAATGGGAGTTCCTGATAACTGGATAAAACTAATTAAGGAATTCAAAGATGAAGAGTGGAATGTTGGTCAGATCTTTCACGAACTGACAAGTCACCGTGCCGATGAAAAAGTGGTGAGCTACGCCGAAAGTCATGACCAGGCGATGGTAGGCGACAAAACAATTATCTTTCGGTTGATCGATAAAGAGATGTATTTCAGTATGCGCAAGGATCAACCCAACCTGGCCGTCGATCGTGGGATTGCGCTTCATAAAATGATCAGGCTTGCAACGATCGCCTGTGCGGGAGGCGCCTATCTCAACTTTATGGGAAACGAATTTGGCCATCCTGAATGGATCGATTTTCCGCGCGAAGGAAATAACTGGTCGTACCAACATGCCCGGCGAATCTGGAGCATCTCTGAAAATCCGGAGCTGCGTTTCCATTGGCTGCTCGATTTTGACCACGATATGATCAACCTGGTCAGAAAGGAAAGACTTCTGGATGAGCCATATGTGCAATGGATTACAGACAACCAGGCCGATCAGGTCCTTGCTTTCCGAAGAAAAGACCTTCTTTTTATATTCAATTTTAATCCATACAAATCTTTTGATGGATATGGAATTCAATTAGAACCATCGAAATACAAAATAATTCTCCAAACCGATGCCCATGCATACGGTGGTTTTAACCGGATCGACGACAGGATGACTTATTATTCGATACCTGAAGCAGGACTTGGTTCAACACACTACCTGAAGATTTATCTTCCGGCAAGAACAGCAATTGTACTTAAGAATCAGCCATTCAGAAGCGTCCGGTAACAAATTAAATGTCAGATGAGAATTTTTACAATAGGTGAAACAACCTTCGACATTTTGTTCCGGGATGGAAATCCGGTAGGGGCATGCAGCGGAGGCAGCGCGTTTAATTCGGCCATTTCATTGGGGAGGTGCAGATTACCTGTATGCCTGATTTCAACATTCGGGAACGACCACATTGGTGATCTTTCGATGAAATTTCTGATCAGCAATGGAGTAAACTGCAACCTGATCAAAAGATTCGATGGACAGTCGCGCATCGCGCTTGCTTTTTTTGATTCCGATAACAATGCCGATTATTCTTTTTACCAGGCTTCGAAGGATGTTTTTCCCGAGTATCCCGAGCCGCAGAAAAACGACTTGATTCTGCTTGGCTCTTCCTTTGCCATTCGCGACAACGGACGCGAAAACCTTCTCGTATTTTTACAGCAGGCCAAAGAGGCAGGTTGTATCATAATTTATGATCCGAATGCGCGTCAGTCGTTAATAGAGAAACCGGAGATTGTCACTAAAATCTTACAAAACATCGCATTAGCAACGATCGTAAAGGGTTCAGATCAGGATTTTCAAAATATTTTCGGACTGAACGACGTGAAAAGTGTCTTCACCCGGATTTCTGAATCGGGGAATAAAACCCTCGTTTACACGAAAGGAGCCGACGGAGCTGAACTATTCACCCCTGATTTCGATTTCGCGGTTAAAGCAAAAGAGACCAAGGTAATCAGCACCATCGGGGCCGGCGACAATTTCTCTGCAGGAATTGTTTATGGACTTTTTAATCAATTGGATAATAACCTGTCATTTGAAAACTTAGCACAGCCAGATTGGGAGAAAATAATGAACTACGGAATCCTGTTTTCATCAGAAGTTTGCGGATCATCTGAAAATTATCTTTCGGAAGAAACCGCAGAAAGCCTGCGCTCCAATCTTTTGCTCCTATAACCAGACCCAAGTTGCAGGAGTAAAAATGCAATTGCATTTAGCTATTTACAAAGTGTGGGAGTGAAAATACAATTGTGTTTTGCTATTTACAGAGTGTGGGAGCGAAAATGCAAATGTATTTTGCTATTTACAGAGTGTGGGAGCGAAAATGCAATTGTATTTTGCTATTTACAAATTGTGAGAGTGAAAATGCAAATGTATTTTGCTATTTACAAAGTGTGGGAGCGAAAATACAAATGTATTTTGCTATTTACAGAGTGTGGGAGCGAAAATAGAAGTATAATTTCATCCGGCATAGGGTTGGTATAAGAGATTATAATTTGTACCTTACGTGTCTTATTTAAATGTATCCATAAAATTAATATCATGAAGAAAAACAACGAAAAACCAAGTATTCTGTTTCTTGAAAATGGCCCAATCCAGGTGTCAGGATCTGTACAGATATCGGGACAGTATGGCGAAAAACATACAGAGGAAACCATTTACCTTTGTCGCTGCGGAGGATCTAAAAATAAACCCTACTGCGACGGCACCCATAAAACAAGCGGGTTCAAAGGCTAAAACCAATTTTACACAACTTTCAAATGCCGGGGATCTTAAATAAGGTTCCCGGCATTTGATGGTTTAGATCAGGATTCTCCGGATTAAAGGATTTTCAGGATTAATGCAAAATTTTGTTCATCCTGCAAATCCTGATTCTGACATTTTACTCATACCTCAACGCCTCAACGGGATTTCGCGTTGCTGCTTTCCAGCTTTGCCAGCTAACTGTGAGCAGCGCAATTCCCAAAGCCAGCAATCCGGTGAGTGCAAAAATCCACCAGCTTAGTTCGGTTCTGTATGCAAAGTTCTCGAGCCAGCGGTGCATGGCGTACCAGGCAACAGGGCTTGCTATCAATATGGAAATGAGTACCCAAAACACATATTCTTTTGAAAGCAAGGAGAATATCTCAAGTGACTTTGCTCCGTTCACTTTCCTTATCCCGATCTCCTTTGTCCTGAGTTCTGTCATAAATAGAGATAAACCGATCAACCCAAGACATGAAATAATGATAGCCAGCAAAGAGAAATAACCAAATATCTTACTCATCCGTTGTTCTGTCCGGTACAAGTTGTCAAAATCATCATCCAAAAAATGAAAATCAAGTGGTAATCCGGGATTAAATGATTTAAAAGTCTTATTAATAGATTCAACCGTTGCAGGTATATGATCAGGCTTCATCTTGACAAATAAATTGTTAGACTCACCTTTTTTCATAATGAGCGGCTCAATTTTGTAATGTAACGACTGAATGTGAAAATCTTTTAGTACGCCAATAATCGTTAATTTAGCTCCTCTGGGAGTTGTTAGTACTTCCCCAACGGGATTCTTTAAATCCATCGCTTCTGCCGCTTTTTCATTGATAACTGCCGCAGTATTATCAGCTGGAAATTCAGCGGAAAAGAAACGCCCATCCTTCAGCTCAAGTTGAAAGGTTTTGGCATAATCCTCATCAGCATCAAGACGATGGAATAAAACATCATCGCCTGCCTTTTTCCCTTCCCAATTATAACCCCCGGATGTAGCCTCAAGGTTAACCGGACTATAGCCCTTTGTTACACTCAGGATATCCGGATTGTTGCAGAGTTCCTTTTTTAATGATTCCAGTTTAGGATCTCCGGGACGTATGGGAAACATAAAATAGCCAATATTGTCCTTATTATATCCAAGTTTCTTGTTCTGCATATAGTTGAGTTGGTTCCCAATAACTAAAGTGCATACGATAAGCACGACAGACATTGTAAACTGGAAAATAACCAGCGCTCTTCTGAATTTTGAGTTACCGGGATCCTTATTAATAACGCCCTTAATTATATCAGATGGATTTAAAGAAGACAAATAGAATGCAGGATAACTTCCGGCCAATAAACCGCAAAACAACACAATGGTGATTAAGCCAGTATATAAACCGACACGATGATAGTCAACCTCCAATTCTTTCCCGACAAGCGTATTATAGTCAGGCAACAGCAATTCAACTAAAATCATAGCAATTACAGTAGCCACAAATACGATCAATAAAGATTCGCCTAAAAACTGGACGATTATTTTTCGCTTGTTTGCCCCTGCCACTTTACGTACGCCAATTTCACGGGCTCTTTGGACTGATTGCGCGGTAGAAAGGTTCATAAAATTGATGCAGGCAATGAGCAGAATAAAAAAAACAATGAGACCCATAATCGCGACATAAGTAATATCACCATGACCGCTAACATCGTAGCTGTATTTTCTCGAAGAATAGAGATGAATCTTTTTGATGTTTTGAAGTAGAATCTCTGCATCCGATCCCTTTTTATGCTTCTTGATGAAATTCTGAATTTTTTTATCAACTATTTTACTGTCTGTCCCTTTCACAAGTTCAACATAGGAATAACTTCGCCCACGATCCTCCCAATCATTGATGCGCGCTCCAGGTACCACTAAAAAATCGGTAGAAATTAAAAAATCAAACCGGATGTGACTATTAAGCGGCAAAGGCTTCACAACACCTGTGACTGTTACCAAAAAACCACGTGATGGCAATGTTTTGCCAAGCGCATCATCGTTACCAAAGTATTTGTGAGCGGTTTCTTCAGTAATAACAATATTATGAGGATCATTGAAGACTGTATTTATATCTCCGCGGACAAAACTGATGTTAAACATTTTGAAAAAGTCCTTATCAACCGCGACAACAGTTTCTTCTATAAATTCATCCCTCTTTTTTAACGTTAACGGGGTATGAATGATCCTGGAATACCTGATTATTTCGGGATATTCATTTTTCAATGCAGGAGCAACTGCACTCAGAGTTGGCGCAAACAGGGTGACTTCTCCTCCCGGAGAATTTTGCTTTTCAATCACACGATACAAATCATCAGCATGTTCGAAATGCCGGTCATAACTCCATTCATCCTGTACCCATAGAAGAATTAACATTGCACAGGTCAAGCCAATGGCCATGCCACTTATATTTAGAAATGAATGTACGGAATACCTCTTAATATTCCGAAAGGCTATTTTGAAGTAGATCTCATTCATTGTATTAAATTCTAAAGAGTTAAAGTGTTCAAATTATTCGTACCTCAACGCCTCAACAGGATTCCTCGTTGCGGCTTTCCAGCTTTGCCAGCTAACTGTCAGTAATGCAATTCCCAAAGTAAGAAGACCGGACAACACAAAAATCCACCAGCTTACTACGGTTTTGTAAGCAAAATCTTCAAGCCATTTGTGCATTGCGTACCAGGCAATGGGCGTGGCAATTACAAAAGCAAGGGCCACCCATTTCACAAAGTTTCTGTTTAGCAAGGTGATTACTTCGGCAATAGTTGCTCCGTTGACTTTCCGGATTCCGATTTCTTTGATACGGCGTTGGCACATAAAAAGCGACATGGCCAAAATCCCCATGCAGCAGATTACAATAGCGCATCCGGCAAACAACGAAAAGGTTCGCTGGAACTCAAGCTCTGATTTATACATGTTTTCAACTGCCTGATCGAAGAAGCTTATCCCGACCGGAAAGGATGGGGATAATTGAGATGACGCCGCTTTTATTTCATCAATCGTACTATGCAATGAATTAAAATCTTTGGTTTGCAGACTAACCAGGCAATAAAAAGCATTTGGCTCATTTTGAATGACTAATGCTCCAATTGGCTCGTTGACCGCTTTGTAATGAAAATCTTTTACGACACCGATTATTTCGGAAAGACCGGCATCCATGCCCATACCCATCATAAATTTAGCTCCAAGGGGATTGTCCATCTTATTTTCCCGAAGGAACGTTTCATTCACAACCATTTTCTTCGTGTCTGTTGTCAGGTCTTCAGAATAAAAACGTCCCTGGGTGAGCTTTAATCCTAACATTCCGAAAAAAGCACCATCAGCATTGAATGTGTCAAAATTGAGTTGCTTCTTCTCCCCGTTTATTTCCTGATGTGTACCCCAGTTAGATATTTGGACGCCCGGATAAAATTGCGTAAATGATATTTTTGCGACACCTGGTTTATCCTGAAGCATCTTTTTAAGTACCTCTTTTTTCTCGTTCAACTGCGGTGTTAGCCTGATCCCGATCATATTGTCCTGATTGAAACCCAGGTTGCTGCTCCCGAAGTTGACCTGTTTCTGAACCAATACCGTAAAAGCCAGCAAAACAATAGCAATTACAAATTGAGTGGTGACAAGAACACCGCCCAAAAAGGAATTAGAAACTGGCTGATCTATTGTTCTTTTTAAGTTGTCGATTGCATTTGATGATGAAATCCGCAAAGCAGGGATAATGCTAAACAGGATGCTCAAAACGAAAACGATTGCTATTGAAGTAAGAATAAACCCATAAGTATAAATAAATTGAGAATTGAACCTGATTCCGGTGTAGGTTTGGATAAAAGGGTTGATCATTCCAACCAGGACAATTGCAATAAACAGCGCCATCAGGAACAAAAGGAAAGCTTCAGAAAGCACATTGATAAGGATCGTTAAGCGGCTTGCGCCAATAATTTTTAGAATTCCCGTTTGTTTGATTTTATCGAGCCATTGTGAAGATGAGATGTTTATGAAATTTACCAGCGCAATCATTAGTACCAGTGCTGCAACCATGACCAGAATCATTACTTTCTTCTTATCCCCATGATGAAGGTAACTGTTGCCAAAAATATTAAATGCGGAAAAGTACAATTTGGTAAATGGGTTCAATTTTGCCTCCGGATTATTCTTTTGATCGGGTTCAGGGAAAAGGGCTAAAATCTTTTTGGCGGTTTCATCAGGACTGACTTCTTTTTTTAAAAGTACAAATGTCTGATAATTACACCATCCCCATTCGGTAAATTCACCCCCGTTAGGATAAACAATCCTGCGTGTTTCAACCGAAGCAATTGCATTGAAAGAGAGGCACGAATTGGATTTCGACGCCTCGATCACTGCCTTTACAACGAGTTCTTTATCATTATTCATCTTCATTGTTCTGCCAACCGAATGATTGCTGCCAAAGAGTTTTTCTGACAGTGTCGTAGTAATTACGATTGACATGGGCTCTTTAAGTGCCGATTCAAGATTTCCTTCGACAGGATAATAAGTGAAAAGTTTGAAAAAATCTTCGTCGGCATAAACCAGGTCAGAAGTAATCGGTTCATTATTTCCAACCTGAAAGGCAGGAGCTTCCCATGCACTTACAATTCTTACAGTTGACTCCACCCCGGGAACACTAAGGTCGATATGTTCTTTCAGAATTGCCGGGGTATAAATCCCTTTGTTCAGGTCACCATATAGGTAAACACGGTCGCCATTTTTATGGAAGTTATCGGTAGTAAGTTCACTGTACGAATAAACAGACAGGATAATGACCAATGCTAAACTAACACCCAATCCCAAAAGGTTAATCAGGTTTGTAACCGGTTTTTGTACAAAATTCCGGATCGTTGAATTAATTATTCTTTTCATGATGTTCAATTTCATGATTCATCTATTTTCTATACTAAAATTCGGCTCATCCTTTCATCCTGTAAATCCTGATTCAGACATTTTATTCATACCTTAAGGCCTCCACAGGATTTCGCGTTGCTGCTTTCCAGCTTTGCCAGCTAACCGTTAGAAGAGCGATACCCAACGCCAATAATCCAGCCAGCACAAATATCCACCAACTTACCTCTGTTTTATAAGCAAAGTTTTCCAGCCACCGATTCATTGCGTACCAGGCAATGGGTGTGGCAATTACGAACGCCATTGCTACCCATTTTACAAAGTCCTTGTTTAGCATTACCATTACTTCTGAAACCCTGGCACCGTTTACTTTGCGGATGCCGATTTCTTTGGTGCGGCGTGTGATGGCAAAAACAGCCATTCCAAGGATTCCCAATACAGCCATTACAATTGCCAGTATTGAAAAAGCAATGGTGATATTCTTAAGCCGGGTTTCATCCTGGTATTTTTCGCCCAATAAATCTTCAAAAAAGCTATACGAAAAGCCTCTTTGATCACGGTATTTTTGATAGGTATCGCGAATATATTTCAACGTTACTGAGCGGTTTTCCGGAGCAATCTTCACATTCATTGTCATGATATTCTCCGGATTGTTGGTAAGTACCAACGGCCCAATCGGATAATTTAACGGACGGAAATGAAAATCTTTTACTACTCCAACAATCACATTGTCTCCTAACCGCTGCCCGATGGGATCGGCAAATCCAAGTATTTTTTCTGCAGTCTGATTAATGACAATCGGTATCGAAACTTTGAATTCTTTTCCTTCCTTGCGGCTTTTCCCTGCCTTTTCCTCTTCCTTCCAATATGCTTTGTAGTCCATTTGCAGGAATTGTCCTTTTACAACTTCCAACTGATAGGTTTTGGCAAAATCTTCGTCTACCCAAAACAACGACGCATTTAAACTATCAGCTCGCCCCTGTTTTGTCAGGGCAAAAGTCGATTTCCATCCAAAATCAACCGGAGCGTAGGTACTTGCCGAAACACTCCGAATATTTGGATTCCTCAGCAACTCAGCCTTAAAAGTCTTGCTATCATACCATAAGCCTGTTGGAATAACCACAACATCTTTATTGTTTAGCCCAAGATCTTTGGTTCGGATATAGTTCAGTTGCTTTACAAAAAGCGTGGTTGCGATGATGAAAAAAATAGCAATACTGAACTGGACAGCTACTAATGATCGTATAAACCCGGTTTTTGATCCTGTGACATTTCCTCCCCTGAGAATTCCGGTAGGTTTTAGCGATGATAAAACAAGCGATGGATATATTCCCGCCACTATTCCAGTTAAAAATGTAATCAGTAATAGATTGGCAATTAATCTAAAGGAAAGGCTGAGTTCAAGCTCTTTCCCTGACAAATTACTGAACCATGGAAGAATAAGCCAGATAATCAATAGTGCAAGTATCGTTGCAGCAAAAGTCTGAATGATAGACTCGCTCATAAACTGCCTGATGATATCGTAACGACTTGCTCCATTAACCTTTTTGATTCCGATTTCGGTCGACCGCTCCGAAGCCCTGGCGACGGAAAGAACCGAGAAATTAAATGAAGCCATCAGGATAATCAGTAAAGCCAATCCCGAAAATATCAAGACATACTTGTAGTCGCTTATATTTTTATCGTTTATAGATGTCTCGTAGTCAGAGTAAAAATGAATATCGGCAAGGGGCTGAAATAACAGTTTATCCAAAATTTTTGAATACCTGCTGATATGGTTAGTTATGCGTGAAAGAAACTCATCATTGATTTCGGCATTTTCGGCTAGTTTGATGTACACATGGACAAATCCTTTATCTGACCAGTTATTAGTCCAACCAGCTATTGGGCTATTTTGTTCGGAAAGTATAAATCCAAAATCCAAATGGCTTTGTTTTGGAATCCGCACCACACCGCCTACCGTGTAAACTGTTTTTGAGTATTTGTCGCTGATCAGGGTTTTGCCCAGTGCAGTTTGATTTCCAAATAGTTTACGGGCAACCATTTCGGAGAGAACAATGTTTGAAGGGTTTCCAAAGGCACTTTCAGCAGTTCCTTCTGTAAATCGAAAACCCTTGAAGATTTCGAAAAAATCACTGTTTGACCAGCATTCCCGCGCTTCAATTTTCTCGCTGCCCGACTCGCGCTGCAAGGGGGAGTCTTCGGAACTGAAACTAATATAAGTGGCCTTTTCAATCTGAGGATAATCCGCTTTTAATGTTCGTGCAACGGGACGGTAACAACCTGCCGACTTCACAATTTCATTTCCCTGCTTTGCAAGAGTTAGCACACGGTAGATTCGTTGATAGTCAGGATGGAATTTGTCATAACTCAATTCGTTGAAAACCCACAGATAAATCAACAAACTCGCTGCGATCCCGATCGTAAATCCAACAAATGTTATCAGCGAATAAACCGGTTTCTTGCTGAAATTTCGAAGGGTTATTTTAAAAGGGTGGTTCATGTAAGATCGTTTAATCAGATTAATGCCTTTTACTTGATAATCATTAAAATATCATCCTGATCAGCTACCGAAGCAGCCAATTGTTTTAG
>JANXZJ010000111.1 GCA_025355585.1 Mariniphaga sp.
TCTTTAATTCGGAAACAAGATACAAAGAAGATTTTGATAAACCTAAGATACCTGCCTGATATTCATATATTTTATATATTACAGACAGACACTATATAGGCATGAGGCTTTCCTTTTACTTTAATACATTATACAACTGAGAAATGAAAATCTTGAATTTATTTTAAATATTTTTCTGGTGGGTGGGTAAAAATGTGGCGTTACTTAAGACAGCAAGGATTTTATTAAAGAAATTACGTATTAAAATATTTTAACTATGTTATATCATTTTTCCCCTCGTCTCTGTGGATAAAAACCGGATCACCATCTGGGATCAGCTTATTTATAAATGATTCAAAATCAATACGAACAGATGGATCTGCATTTTCATTTATTGTAAGTGCGGCCGAAGTATGCAAAATGAAAAAGTGAGCAATACCGGCTTTGGGAAGTGACGGTAATTTCGATACCAGATCTTTTGTTATTAAATGGAATCCTCGTTTTTTTGGCGAAAGGACAATTTCAATTTGTTTGATCATTAGGGGTAAATTATAAATTCCCAAAGTCCTGAACGACGTAATTAAGGATAGGTGTAGCCGAGTTTTGCGTGAAACCAATTCCTACTGTTTTGTATTTGGCGTTTAAAATGATCAGGCGATGACCGACATCAGCAACTCCTTCGTCGATAATTAAAGTTCTGACAAACTCAATTGCAGCAGACTTAGAATTAAGTACAGGGTTATAACAATTTTCGGACGCAGCAGCTAAGTTTTCACCCGTCGAGGTACCCGTAAAGCCGGCTCTTATAGCCCGTTTTAAAGGAGTTCCGTCAGCGAAGTGTTCTAAAAGATTTTTTTCGGCCAGAAATACAGCATAATCTGAAGCTGATTGATTGAGTGCCAGGTTAAACGAAATTGCCTCTACCTGGGTTGAATTTTTAAGATAGCTATAACTACCATTATCTTTTGATGCTTCATTTTCAGCTTTCAATCTCAATTCGGCATATTCTGCGGGTTTTGTTCTGGCAAAATTAATCTCGTCAAGCATATACTGCTGAAATGTAGAAATGTCTTTTGTTTTTTCAATGGAGATATCCTCAATTAGAGCATTGTTGCAACCAACAAGCACGACTAATATAATTACAACAATGAGTGATGAAATCGTTTTCAAGGCAATGAGTTTTTTGATCTATCCGAGTTTTGAGTGTGTCAAAGATAGAGAAATAATTTACAGGAATGATTAAAAGTAAAATATAAATTTACAATACGTGAAATATTTTTTATGCATTGCTTGATGATCGGTTCGATTTTAAAATAGGCTTTTAAGTTATTGCAAAAGAAGACTGTATGTAAAGTATTTACTTGTATAAATAGTTTACTCCTGCTGCAAATATCATGATTGCTATTGTTGCGGCATAAAGGTAGTGCTCGCGATGCTTAAAAATGTCACACTTTTATTGGAAAATGTTATATGATTCACACTTTTCGAGGCACAATATCACTCTTACCTTGAACCTTTATTTTTGATTTTTGACTAAATCATCAAACGCGTTGTAAATCCCCCTGGTTTGGGCTCGTTCCTGAATATCGATTTGTTGCTGCTTCCATTGGGCGGCAATACTCTTTAGCTTTGTATCGGCATGTTCGAAAAAGAGTTCATACCCGGCACAGAACCGGGGTTGGTGATTGTCTTTCGGATCCTTGACCCGATCTTTTGTACAGCCTCCAAAACATTTCGAATACCATGGACACATTCTGCATTTACGGGGAAGTATGGCTTTTGCTTTACCAAAATCGTCCTGTTTCCTGGAATTTAACATGTTGATGATTTTATCATGACGAATATTTCCCAGGCGATGCCGGTTTTCGACAAAGAAGTCGCAAGAGTATACATTCCCATTGTGCTCTATAACGACATATGCACCACATTCTTTCATTAGCGCACACTCAGGAGCTTCAATCCCGGCATAACTGTGAAAGACCGATTCGAAGTGTCTGATCGAGGTTGTTGGTTGACCATCTTTAAAATCTGCAATCCATAAGTCGAATAAAGTAATCAGAAATTGGCCATATTTTTCAGCGGTCAATGAGAAAGGAGCAGCTTTGGAGGAATCGTCTGGATCGGTTTCAACAACCGGGATAAATTGCATCCAGGTGAGTCCCAGATTTTTGTAATAATTGTAAAGTTCTTCGGCTTTAACCGAGGAATAATCTGTAATGCAACACATTGCATTGACAGATACGCCTTCCTCCAGTAACATTCTGGCTTTATCTTCAACCGTTCTCCATGTTTTGTGGTTACCTTTGTCCTTGCGGTATCGATCGTGTATATGTTCCGGCCCGTCGAGTGAAAGACCAATTAACCAGTCGTATTTCTTAAAGAATTTAGCCCATTCCCGGTCAAGTAGCATTCCATTTGTTTGAAAACCGTTTCCGACAGACTGCCCATGTCCGTACTTCATTTCAAGTTCAATAGCCCGCTTGTAAAAATCGAGCCCCATAAGCGCAGGTTCGCCTCCCTGCCAGGCAATTGAAACAGCATTACCCGATTGCTGCATCACCTGCCTGATCATCTCTTCCTGAATCACCGGGGTCATCGGATGTGATACTGTTTCCGGAAATAGCTCTGCCTTATCAAGATAGAAACAGTAGGTACAGTTAAGGTTACAATCAGGCCCTGAGGGTTTTACTAAGACTGACGTGAGTGGACGATATTTTTGTGTCATAAAAAGATTTCGCTTCAACAGGATGCGAAAATAGTCAAAATCCAATGATCTAATTTTGACAGATCAAATTGACCCTTTTCAAAAGTTTGAGCCGAAGAGAATTGCCACTTTCACGAAATTAGGTATTTTTACTCTGATTTTGAATTCAACCGATAGCCTGAACTAAATGTCACGAATATTATTTTCCATTCTATCAATTATCTGGATATCCATACTTCCTGTGTGTGGTCAGGTAAAGGGTGTTTCAGTAAAAGGGAAAGTAGTTGATCAGGATAATCATCCCCTTGAAATGGTAAATGTTTTGATAAAAGGAACGAACCTGGGAGTTGTCACAAACCAGGTTGGTGAGTTTATGCTGCCTTCGTTTTCAGGGAAATCAATCATCGTTATTTTTTCTTATGTGGGCTATGAACCATCTGAACATGAGATCATACTGGCTGGAAGTCCATTCATTTTGCAAGTATTGAAACCCGTCTTTCAACCTATTAAGGAAATAGTGGTGGAGGGGAAGAGAGATGAAAATAACCTGTTGACGATTCCCCAGAAATTGACCGAGAAACTACCTGCTATAGCCGGAAGTGTCGAGACATTAATTAAAACACTTCCTGGAGTGAGTAGCAACAATGAATTAAGTTCGGAATATTCAGTAAGGGGTGGAAATTTTGACGAAAACCTCGTTTATGTGAATGGTATTGAAATTATCCGCCCTTTCCTTGTAAAGTCCGGCGAACAGGAGGGCCTTAGTTTCATCAATAGCGATATGGTTTCTACCATCGGTTTCTCTTCTGGCGGATTTGACGCATCATATGGTGACAAGATGTCTTCCGTGCTTAATATAACTTACCGTAAACCAGATCGGAATAGTGCTTCTGCAGAAATTGGTACATTAGGAGCATTTGCTCATTTCGAAGGAACTGCTGCAAAAGGAAAGTTTTCGCACCTTACCGGAATCCGCTATAAAAACACCTCTTATCTATTGGGGACACTTGATAAAAAAGGGGAGTACAACCCTTCGTTTACTGATATCCAGACCTATTTGAATTATAAGTTCAACCCCCGGTTTTCTTTGGGTTTTTTGGGAAATTATGCAGCCAATACGTTTCAATTTATTCCCGAAACACAATTGACCAAATTTGGAACCTTAACCAATCCGTATCAATTTCTGGTTTATTTCGAAGGTAAGGAACGGGATAAATTCGAAAATTATTTGGGGGCACTTTCAGCCGATTATTCTCCAAACGAAAAATTATCCCTTAGATTTCAAATAAGTTCCTTTTATTCATCAGAAAAAGAATCTTTTGATATCCTGGGTGAATATTATTTGAGTGACATCAGCCAAACGTCCAACGCACAGACTTTCCCGGACAGTTCGATGGTGATCGGAACAGGCGCCTACCTCGATCATGCGCGTAATTCACTGACAGCAAGAATTTCAGGTTTTGAACATCATGGATCTTACTCGCTAACTCATCATCAGTTGCAATGGGGTTTAAAATACCAGCATGAGCAAATATCAGATAATGTGAACGAGTGGGAGATGCGAGATTCGATCGGTTATTCGCTTCCATACGGAACGGACAACTTAACGTTATATCGCTATGTGTCAGGTAACAATAAAGTAAATTCAAACCGTTATTCGGGCTTTGTTCAGGATAGTTGGTCGGCGCCTCTTGGAAATGGTGTGTTGGCAATAACGGGCGGTATCAGGATGCAGTATTGGGATTACAACCAGCAAAAAATATTTAGTCCAAGAATATCAGGTAGTTGGAAAACAGGATCATTAAAAAATCACATTGTCAGAGCATCCTGGGGCGTTTATCAGCAAATGCCATTCTATAAGGAAATGAAGAATCGTGCTGCTCAAATAGTTCAAGGGGTTAAAGCCCAAAAGTCAATTCAATATCTTATTGGATATGATCAAATATTCACCGCTTATGAACGTTCGTTCCGATTTTCAACCGAGGTATGGTATAAAGATTTTAAAAATTTGATCCCTTATCAGATTGATAATATGAATATCCGTTATATTCCAGGTCAACAGGCGATTGGATATGCAACCGGTGTCGATTTTAAGATCAATGGTGAATTTGTGCCAGGTGCGCAATCGTGGGCAAGCCTTTCGTTGATGAAAACGGAGGAAGATATCATCGGTGATTTTTATTTTAAGAAGAACGCTGCAGGGACAGGTACCGAAAAAGTTTATCCGGGATACATTCCACGTCCGACAGACCAGCGTTTTAATTTCAGCCTCTTTTTCCAGGATTATTTCCCGGGTTATCCTTCTGTAAAAATGAGCATGATCCTGTTTTATGGCAGCCGTTTACCATTTGGCCCGCCACAAGGTGAAAGATACATGGATACTTTTAGAATGCCTCCCTACCGACGGGTCGATGTAGGCTTTTCCAAAGCATTGATCAATAATGAAAAGCGGAGTGTAAATCAGGATAAAAAGTATAGGATCAAAGATGCATGGATTGGCTTTGAGTTGTTTAATCTTTTCGATATCAACAATACAATTTCTTATTTGTGGATTTCAGATATTAATAATCAGATGTTTGCGGTTCCCAATTATCTGACCGGGCGGCGCATTAATCTGAAAATTGGAATTCGGTTTTAACAGGGGCAAACACTGTTGTCCGTTGGATATTGGCAACTCGCATATTTCAATCAATTATCATTGCTGGAATCCATAAAATTGGATAGATTGGCGCAATATAAAGTGAGTCAAATATTAACCTGTTAAATACTGAATTTATGAAGACAAAGGATTATATCGAGAAAGAAAACCGCTATGGGGCACATAATTACCACCCGCTTCCCGTTGTCCTGGAACGGGGCGAGGGCGTTTTTGTCTGGGATGTTGAAGGGAAACGGTACTTCGATTTTTTAGCAGCTTATTCGGCAGTTAATCAGGGACATTGTCATCCTAAGATTGTAAAAGCACTTACCGATCAGGCAGCAAAACTTGCGCTCACCTCAAGGGCATTTTATAACAATGTATTAGGCGAATGGGAAGAGTTTATCACAAAGCAATTTGGATATGATAAGGTTTTACCAATGAATTCGGGTGCCGAAGCGGATGAAACGGCCCTTAAACTGATCCGTAAATGGGGATACAAGGTGAAGAGGATTCCTAAAAATGAAGCCCGTATAGTCGTCTGTGACGGAAATTTCCATGGCCGGACGATTACGATCGTATCAATGTCCTCTGATCCTGAATCATACAGCGATTATGGCCCTTTTACACCTGGTTTTGTAAATATTCCTTATAATGATATCGAAGCGCTGGAGGCGGAATTAAAGCATCCCAATACTGCTGGATTTTTGGTAGAACCGATTCAGGCTGAGGCCGGGGTTTATGTTCCGGGCGATGGCTATTTGAGAAAAGCTGCTGAATTATGCAAAAAGTACAACGTCCTCTTTGTGGCCGATGAGGTGCAGACTGGTCTTTGCCGGACAGGTAAAATGTTTGCCTGCGATCATGAAGATGTCCGCCCCGATATTCTTGTTCTGGGAAAAGCTATTTCGGGCGGAATGCTGCCTGTATCATGCGTGCTGGCTGATGACGAGATCATGCTAACTATTAAACCTGGCGAACACGGATCTACCTATGGTGGTAACCCGATCGCTGCAAAAGTTTCAATTGCTGCCATTGAGGTTCTGATCGATGAAAAGCTGGCTGAGAATGCATCCAGGATTGGAAAAATATTCAGAGACGAAATGAGAGCATTCGAGTCGCCGCTTATCGAAGAAGTACGAGGGAAAGGATTGCTGAATGCCATTCAGATCAAGACACTTGAAGGGAAAAAAGCCTGGGATTTATGCCTGTTGATGAAAGATAACGGCATTCTGGCTAAGCCGACCCATGAGCATACGATCCGCTTCACGCCACCGCTGATTATCACAGAGGCACAAATGCGCGAAGCAATCGGGTTGATTCAAAAGTCGATGACAGCGTTTATTTAGACTTTTGTAAAGAATGAAAAGGAAAGGTGGGAGTTAATCTTCCACCTTTTTTATTTGTATTAATAGGAAAAGACCAACTTTCCACTGATAAAACAAACCCTTTCACTGATTTTGCTTGTTACGGGGTTAAACCGCTATTACATTCGTATCTTGAAATCAAGTCAATTCCATAAAAGGTTATCCGGAGTTCTTGAAAGAAACAGAAATAATAATTCAACGAATAATTAATTATTTAAAAAGTTAAGTTATGAAAGCAAAAAGTTTGTATTTGGCAGTGTTTATGCTCGGACTGATTTCATGGAGCTGTAACAACAAAGATGGTTTGAACACCTCTTCGAATACGCAAACATTAAAAGCGTCCCTCACCAGTGGTGTCCAGGAATTGACGACCGCTATGAATAAGATCTCCACTTCTGCCGGTTATCAGGTTTTGGCCGGGCCTGCTGATTTAACAACCAAAAGCCTCAGCTTATCACCACTAGATACTGTCACTCACAGCATTTTGTTAGCTGATATCGCAGGTGTTTACGATTATAAAGCCAATACAATTACCAAAATGCATCATTCGATACTGCGTTTTTTCACCAAAACAGCTGAAAATCCGCTGATGATTGTAAGGTTGCCTGAAGAAAAAGTTAAAGCCTCAAGGTCTCTGTTACATTATTCGCCAGCCGACACTTTACTGACCAATAATTACGTTGTCACCTTGTCGGATTACCAATACAATTTCAAGTATTTCAATGGTTACGATTATAAAATGGCGTCTGCAATCAAAGTCAAGGATGTTGACGCAGGAGTATTGAAGATTCAATCATCAAACAGTAAAACAAGTGGTTATAATTTTGCCTCTGAATTTGATTTCCCAAATGGCTTTAAAACTGTAACTCAGTATACTTCTGGCGACACTGCTACTTCTGTTTATGCCATCATGGACGGGACAAAAACCCTTTATGAAGAAAAATATACGGCTATAAGAACCAGTGTTAATTCAAGACACAGAGAGAAATCGTTTTCTTTAACGATTGGCAATGTTTTGATCGAAAGAAAATTAGGCGAAGGGAAATCAAGTCTGGACAGTGCAAAAGTTTATGTGAGCGGTGTTTTGCAATTGAAGTCGAAAGTTGAAATAGTTGATGCTACAACGACTGATCCGGTTGATAATAGCGTAACCAGTAAGAAAAGAGAATTAAAAATCACTTTTGATGATGGCACAAGTTCAACTTTCACCGAACTTGCCGGAGCCGTTATTACCGACATCAGTTCACTGTTTGCATCAATGCGTCAGGGATATTTTGCCACAAGCATCATTGATTGGATTGCCTGGGATGTCTATACCCATAAATTGTAAATTGAGGAGCGTAAAATAGAGTAATGAGGGAATAAGGTGTTCTACCTTAATGTTTTCTTGCTCGTTTAAAGTAAATTATTAAAACAGAGGAAGATCTAAACTTCCTCTGTTTTTATGTCTGATTGTATCTGAGTAAAATTCTTATCCAATTTTCAATCTCCTTTGATTACTTTTACATCTCACTTTAACGTAAATGGTAGTTTAATTTAATTCGTCTTCGGATGCTGAACCAAGAATCTAAAAGTTTTTAAATGAAATATGTTGGAATTAAGACACTGAATATTAAAATCATCGAACTGATTGTTTTTATTGTGGTTTGGATGGCAATATTTTCTGCCCCTTTTTTCAATCATCGTCTCAACAATGAAGTTAATTGGGATAAAGTGATCGGGGAGTGGATCAGGATATTCTCGTATTTAGTCATTTTTGTAGCAAACACTTTTGTTTTAGTTCCTAAATTTTTATTTCAAAAAAAATATAGCATCTATATTGGTGCTACAATATTGGTTATTCTTCTTGTGGTAGGCGTAAATATATCTTTGGGCCTGATACTTGCTCCTGCTCAGCCAATGGCTATGCCACCCATGGATTTTGGTCCGGGTATGCCTCCCATGGAATTAGGGGCAGGAATGCCGGCTCCAATGGGATACAGACCAGTCGTGGCACCGGAGCAAAAATCAATATACATGCTTATAACAGACGAACTAATCATTTCGATGCTTGTTGTTGGCGCAGGTACTTCAATCAAAATGGTGGCACAATGGCTTCGCGAAGAGAATCGACGTAAGGACCTGGAGAAAGAACAACTGAAAACTGAACTTGCATTTTTACGGCATCAGGTAAGTCCGCATTTTTTCATGAATACGCTTAATAACATCCATGCTTTGATTGACATAAATGCAGAAGATGCAAAAAACACGATCATCGAATTATCGACAATGATGCGCTACTTGCTCTACGACACCGCGCACGGACAAACCACCCTGAAGAAAGAGATTCATTTTATTGAGAGCTATATTGCACTCATGCAATTACGATTTCCGAAGAAAGTAACTGTCACATTGGAGGTTCCTCATAACATCGAAGACATTCAAATACCTCCGATGCTTTTTCTTTCATTTCTTGAAAATGCTTTCAAACATGGCGTGAGTTATCAGGTCGAATCATTTGTTTCATTCAAATTAGAACAAATTGAGAACAAATTGAGTTGTATCATCAGAAACACCAAACACAACAATATGGAAATCCTTGACAAAAGCTATTCCGGAATTGGTTTAACGAACATTAAGCAAAGTCTGAAACTACTTTTTGGGAATGATTACCTTTTGAATATTTTTGAAAACGACAAAGAATTTGAGGTGCAATTAACCATCCCAATTTATGAAAATAAAGTGCTTGTCCATTGATGATGAACCTCTTGCATTGCAGCAAATTGGTGCATATATTGAAAAAACTCCGTTCCTGGAAGCTGTAGCGCTTTGTCAGAGTGCTTTTGAGGCCTTGAAATATCTTTCAGACAATGAAGTTGATCTTATGTTTGTCGATATCAATATGCCTGATCTTAA
The DNA here is from genome assembly GCA_025355585.1 of Mariniphaga sp. Classification (GTDB taxonomy): domain Bacteria; phylum Bacteroidota; class Bacteroidia; order Bacteroidales; family Prolixibacteraceae; genus JAAFHB01. Next base: position 9,584 of record JANXZJ010000111.1, read on the forward strand.
CGGGATGGATTTCGTAAAGTCACTGGCACAAAAGCCTAAAATAATCTTTACAACCGCCTACAGTGAATATGCGATGGAAGGTTTTCAGGTAGATGCAATAGATTATATACTGAAACCAATTAGCTATGCTGTTTTTTTGAAAGCGGCAAACAAGGCAAAGACTTGGTTCGAATTAAACAGCAAACAAACCGAAACTATACAAACTACTGCGGATTGCATCTTCGTTAAATCGGAATACAAACTGATTCGCATCCATTTGTCGGAGATTAAATACATCGAAAGTTCGAACGAATACATACAGATTCACCTGATTAACGCTGAACCTATCACAACACTAATCCGACTGAAAACCATTGAAGAACAACTGCCAAAGGATAAATTTATGCGCGTTCACCGTTCATTTATTGTCAATCTCGATAAAGTGAAAGTGATTGAACGAAACAGAATTATCTTCGACCATAATATCTTCATCCCTGTCGGAGATCAATACAGAGATAGCTTCCAGGCATTTATTGATAAAACCTTCTTAATTTAAATCAGCACCTAACAAAATCCGTCAAATGCCCATGAAATTTCTCTCTGGCCGGTCAAAATACAACGGGTTGATCCGCATTTAAAGTGTATATTGGATAATTCTGCCTTTCTACTTATCTGCAAAGGCATTTCGCTGATTTAATTAGCATTTATGATCCAGCCAATTTACCTTCATCGCAAAATAAAGTAGATTAAGCAGTAAGCATTCCAAATCAATGATTACCAGAATTGTTAAAATATTGATATGAGACTTAAGAAGAACATAGCTACCAGCGATGAGGGATTTATTTTTAATCCCGGCACTGGTGATTCATTTTCGACAAATGAAATAGGGACAGAGATCATCTCACTGTTAAAAGAGAATAAACCTCAGGAAATAATTATTGAGACGATCTGTGCGAAATATGATGTTGATCAAAACCAATTCGAGAAGGACCTTGATGATTATTTATCGCAACTTAAAGATTACACAATTTTAGAATAGTTTGATGGAGAGGCAATTAAAAAATTTCGGTCAATTAGGTAACAAGAGAATTGTTATTGCGGTCACGGCCCTGAATGCAATTGATAGTCCTGGTCCGGGAGTAGCTGTGATACGCGCTATACGCGAATGTCCCGATTTTGACGTACGGATCATAGGTCTCTGTTACGAATCGCTTGAACCAGGCTTGTATATGCATGATATTGTTGATAAGACCTATCAGGTTCCATATCCTTCGTCAGGGACCGATACCTTGATGGGCCGACTCATGCATATCCACGAAATCGAGCATATTGATTTAATCATTCCGAATTTCGACGCCGAACTTTTCAATTTTATTAAATTAAAAGATAAACTCAGCGATGCAGGTATTCGAACATATTTGCCTGATTTAGTGCAGTTTGAGGCCCGTGATAAAATAAAGCTTTATGAATTTGGAAATAAACACGGGCTGACAATACCAAAAGATATAATTATACATCAAGTCAAGGATCTCTCTGAAGCAGCAGAAAAGTTAGGATATCCAATGGTTGTGAAAGGGAAATTTTACGATGCTATTGTTGCAAATACACTTGAACAGGCGCAAAAGGCATTCTTCAAAATTCAGGCAAAATGGGGATTACCTATTATTGTTCAGGAGTTTATTAATGGAACAGAAATTAATGTTGCAGCATTGGGTGATGGTGAAGGAAATGCGATCAGTGTGATACCGATGCGAAAACTCTATATTACCGATAAGGGTAAAGCCTGGGCAGGCATCACGCTTGATGATACATCGTTTATCGAACTTGCCCGGAAATTTGTTAAAGTCACAAAGTGGCGGGGCGGATGTGAACTCGAAATTATGCAAACAGCTGATGGAAAATCATATATAATGGAAGTCAATCCCCGTTTCCCCGCCTGGATCTACCTAACTGCAGCGGCAGGACAAAATCAACCTGCAGCGATGGTTAAAATGGCGCTTGGTGAAAAGGTTGAGACGTTTACAGATTATGAAGTTGGAAAAATATTTATCCGGTATGCCTGGGATTTAATCACTGATATTCGTGAATTTCAAAAAATTTCGGGAACCGGTGAACTTTAAATAAATTGAAAGTTGTGCATTTTATGCGGTTAACGGACGGCTTTTCTTAATTGAATTCCGTCTTCTGTATACGGGCTCTTTTTAAAAAAATAGTTCTGATTTAATTAAATACAAACGGATTAAAAATTCCAGTCATGGGGAAAATAAGATATGAAAGGCCGATTATTCAAAGAATGAATACCGGATTTATGAATAAATTTGGTACCCGGACAGAGTTTGAACCTGTTACCAATATCGAAGGTGTCTCGGTCAAAAGTCTTATCAATCAATATGGTTCTCCTCTTTTTGTAATTTCGGAAAAACAGATCAGACGCAACTATCAAAATGCGACGCGAATCTTTAAAACGCGTTATCCTAAAATACAGTTTGCCTGGTCGTATAAAACCAATTACATGAATGCTGTTTGCCAGGTATTTCACCAGGAAGGCGCATGGGCGGAGGTCGTTTCGGGATTTGAATACGAGAAGGCACTGGGCAACCGAGTACCGGGAAACAAAATCATCTTTAACGGACCTGACAAAACTGATGAGCAACTCATTGCTGCAGCACGTAATAACTCATTAATCCATATTGATCATTACGATGAGCTCTATTCGCTGATCAGATTGAGTGAAGAAAATAACTTAAGACCCAGGGTCGCCGTTCGTGTCAATATGGACACAGGAATTTACCCCAAATGGGATCGTTTCGGGTTTAATTTCGAAAATGGTCAGGCCTGGAATGCAATTACAAGAATCATCAACTCCGAAAACCTGGAATTGGTTGGATTACATTGTCATATTGGGACATTTATGCTTTCTCCTTTGGCATATGCAACTGCCACCAGCAAATTGTGTGAACTGACCTGGAGTATCAAAGAAAAATTCAACAAAACACTTCAATATCTTGATCTTGGAGGCGGATTTCCTTCAATGAATACACTGAAGGGAGCTTACTTACCCGGATCGGATACTGTTCCATCGATTGACCAGTTTGCGGATGCAATTACCGATGTTATTCTGGGATACGGTTTTAAGCAAGGAGATCTGCCTTTATTAATTCTTGAATCAGGCCGTGCATTGATAGATGATGCAGGATATTTGTTGGGAACAGTAATAGCAACCAAGCGACTTTCGGATGGACGAAGGGCAACGATCCTTGATTTTGGCGTAAATACTTTATTTACTTCATTTTGGTATGATCACAAAGTAAGTCCGGTTGAATCATTTGGCAAGCATACCGAAGAAATGGTGTTGTATGGCCCGCTTTGTATGAACATAGACATCGTACGCGAAAGCATTACAATGCCTTTGCTCGAAAAAGGAAATCACCTGGTAGTTCATAAAGTGGGCGCCTACAATATGAGCCAATGGATGCAGTTTATAACATTGAGACCAAATATTGTATTGATTGATAATGAAAATAATACGCATGTAATACGTAAAGCTGAAACACTTGAATACCTGGAATTGAATGAACAGGTTCCAGAGCATTTAAAGCAGAATTCCTTAAAATAATTAATTTTGGAAAGGTTTATTTATTGGAAATTCAATGAATTACCTATGAATTTTTTCATTCCTTCAGTTTTTTCACGCTTTAATTTTCTGACGAAAGCTGTGCGTCTCTACAAATACTTGCCAATATGCCCATTCACCGAATCGTAAACTTATTCCGAAACGTCGTTCTGCCTGCCACCCTGAATAGCTATTCTGTTATTTTCTTCTTTAATAACAGGCTGTTAGCCTGTGTTATAATGCTGGTTTCATTTTTCAATTTCTTTGCCGGTCTGAGTGGTTTACTTGCAGTTTTGGTGACTGTCCTTATTGCGAACGCAATGGGCTTTGATAAGATTCAACTTAAAAATGGCGTTTATAGCTTCAATGCTTTATTGACCGGTATTGGAATGGGAACCTTCTTTGATCCGGGTCTTGTTTTTTTCACGTTATTGGTGCTTGCCGCATTGATGACGCTTATCCTTTCGGTTACTTTTGGTGGATGGCTTTATAAGTATGGATTGCCTTTTTTGAGTATTCCATTTGTTATCACATTCTGGTTCATTGTGTTACCTTCTTCTCAGTTCGAAAATCTTGGATTAACCCAACGTAATATCTATTGGATGAACGAAATGTATGCGATTGGCGGTAATCCGATGCTCAATTTTTTTCAGACCATGGATACCCTTCCGGTGCATAAAATGGTCGATATCTATCTCCGTTCAATGAGTTCGATCTTTTTTCAAGACAATCTGATCGCAGGTTTGTTTATAGCCATAGCGCTGCTTATCTGTTCGCGCATTGCATTTTCCCTGTCGGTTATCGGGTTTGTTTCAGCTTATTTCTTTGCGAAATTTACAGGATCTGCCGCCGCCAGCATTACCTATTACAATATTGGGGCGAACTACATGATGGTTGCAATTGCCATAGGAGGCTTTTTTATAATCCCATCCAAATATTCATACCTGTGGACAGTGCTATTAGTTCCGCTCACATCGCTGGTTCTGCTGTTTATGAGCAAATTGCTAGGATTCATTCACTTGCCTGTTTTCTCACTTCCATTCTCATTGGTGGTGATTTTATTTGTTTATTTCCTCATGCTGAGAATTAAACCAACAAAATTAATTTTAACCCCAATTCAATATTATTCGCCTGAAAGTAATCTTTACACCTACAATAACAACAAAAACAGGCTTTCGAATTTTCTCTACTTTCCGTTGTACCTGCCTTTTTGGGGCGAATGGAAAGTTATGCAGGGACACAATGGAAAGCATACCCACAAAGGCGATTGGGGACAAGCCTTCGACTTTATATTGGTTGATGACGAATCGAAAACGTACGCTTCAAATGGCTTATTTTGTGAAAATTACCATTGTTACAATAAACCCGTCGTGGCACCTGCTGATGGCCTTGTTGAAGAAATAATTGATAATGTTGATGACAACGAAATTGGCAAAATAAACACGATTAACAATTGGGGAAACACCATTGTCATACGGCATCTGCCGGGACTTTATACCCAGATGTCTCATCTAAGGAAAGGATCTTTTAAAGTTGCCAAAGGCGATTTTGTAAAACGTGGTGATTTACTGGCTAATTGTGGTAATTCCGGGCGATCTCCGGAACCACACCTGCATTTTCAGGTGCAAGGAACACCCGTCTTAGGCTCAAGGACAATCGATTATCCATTTTCATATTACCACGAAAAAGATAAAGCTGAACGACAGCTGAAGCAATTTTCGAGACCTCGCGAAGGTGCGTTGATTTCCGGTGTAACCACCAATACTTTGTTGAAAACCGCCTTTGATATAATCCCTAACACAATCTTAAAGTACAGTTATCGGAATGAGAGAGGAATAGAAAAGGTGGAGATATGGGAGTCATATACAGATGCTTACAACTACAAGTACTTGTACTGCAAGGAAACAGGATCGAGTGCCTACTATGTAAATGACGGTTCAATGTTTTATTTTACAGCTTTCTATGGCAGCAGGAAATCGCTGCTTTACTTTTTTTATTTGTCGGCATACAAAGTTTTTTTAGGAGATCCGGAGAATGATGAAATGATTGATGGTATGCCTCTCAATGTCATCCAGGACAAAAGGATAAGCGTTTGGTTTCACGATTTTATTGCTCCATTTTACAGCTATATCCGTGTTTGGCATTCTATCAAACCAGAAGACACAAATAACCTTTTGGATGCTGAAATGTTAATCTTAAAATCTAAAGTCCGGGTTTCAGTTCTTGGAAGAATACGGAATGAGAGTGAAAGTACGATTATTGTGAACAAAAATTGTATTATGAAATTTACATATGAATCGATAAAAACTAAAATCAGGGCTAAATGTATAAATTCTTGATTACAGCATTGGTTTTTGTTTCAGTGGTCGCAAAAGCACAACAGCCAATTACTTTTTCAACTGCGGATAGCATTACCTATCAATGTTATCTGAACGGCGAATGGGATAGGCTTATAAAAGTTGGAAATCAGGCAATCGGGCAAAATATCGATTTCAAGAGGCTTCGCCAACGAATTGGGTACGCTTATTTTGTTAAGGCCGATTTTTATACGGCTCAAATGAATTACGAAAAGGCATTGTCTTTTGATGCATTCGATAATGATACGCGTACTTACCTCTATTATTGTGGATTAAATACCGGAAACGAAGGATATGCGCGGTTTTATGTTGAAAAACTTCCAAAGGATCTTCGACTTAAATTAAAAGAAGAGGCATTTAAACCTGTCGATGCGATCGATCTGGAATTCAATTACAAGGCTAATAATTTGATATCCCGTTCAAATCCAACCTATATTCGTGCAGGACTCAATACCCAGCTTGGTTACCGGCTAACTTTGTATCAGTCTGTTTCCTATTATCAACAAACGATTGACGCTGCCCTGACAAAGCAGCCTGAGTATTACGCGTTATTGAATTTGTCTGTGACCTCCCACTTATCACTGGATGCAGCTTATCATTATTTGGATGTAAGTGCAGACGGTTCTAAATATCCTGGAAATATGATCTTTGCAGCGGTTTCAACAAGGATCAATCGGTATAGTTTAGGTATAAACGGCTCAATATTCGATGATAATATTGCAACCTACAAGCAATTTGGACTTCAGGCAGGCGTCAATTTGCCCGGGAAATCCGGTTTTTATTTCAAAAGTTCGGTAAGTGAAATAATTGGAAAGGGTGATAAACGAACGATATTTTCTCAGGTTGCAGGTGCTCGTGTATATAAAACGTTGTGGGCTGAAGGGAGCGTTACGTTAGGTAACTTAAAAAACTACAGCGATCACAACGCTCTCTATATTTACAATTCAATTGACCCGACCACATTCCGGACTGGATTGACCTTGTTCTGGTATCTTGGGAAAAAAGTGACATTAATAGGAAATTACAACTACGAAACAAAACAAATAGAAATTTCTAATTTTAATTACATACAACATTCATTTTCAGGAGGAATTAGATGGAAGCTATAAGGAAAAACACATTTACAGTTTTATTGGTTTTGGTCGGTTTTAGTGCCTTTTCGCAGTCGATGAGTTCATTGCAAAGTGCATTTAGCAAAAGCTACGAAGCGGAGAATACCAAAAACTACATAACTGCAATTAGCGAACTGAAGTCAGTTTACGATCCGGACAACTATGTTATTAATATTCGATTAGGTTGGCTCAATTACCTTGCTAAGCAATATACCGAATCGATTGGTTTTTACGAAAAATCAATTGCGTTAAAGCCGTATGCCATCGAAGCACGTTTCGGTTGTGTGAAACCACTCAGTGCCATAGAAGATTGGGAAAAGGTGAAGAAACAGTATCTGGAAATTCTGACGATAGATCCTCAAAATACAATTGCAAACTATTGGTTAGGAGTAATTGTTTACAACCGAAAAGACTTTAATAGTTCAGCAAAGTACTTCGAAAAAATTGTGAATCTCTATCCCCTCGACTACGATTCTGTGATTATGCTTGCCTGGTCAAAACTTTACAGTAACAAACCTTCAGAGGCAAAAGTGTTGTTCCATCAGGCACTTATAATTCGTCCAAACGACAGTTCGGCACTCAACGGATTGAAACTTATTCCATAATGAATTTATTATTCTTGTACTTTCAGTTTCCATCTCCACTATCGGTTACCGTTGCCCCAAGAATTTTTCCGGCTGATTTTACTTCGTAATTATCTGTATATTCTATGATATAGAAAGTGCGGTTCATATATCCTCCAAAATCCGAAGTCTTTTGAAAATTATAGTCGGCTTGCAGAAGGTTAACCCCTGGTGGCTGGTTATTGTCAGGGAAACTCTTACCTGACATTGCAAGAGATGCCAGAAAATGTAAGGTAATATCATATCCCTGAAAACTGTATTGTGTTGGTTCGCTGCTATATGCCGCGCGATACTTTTCAATAAAGGCATTCACTGCAGGATTCCCGTAATCAATAAAATAAGGGGCTAAATAGTGGAGCCGCATATTATGGAGGTATTCGATATCGATGCTCTGCATTTTTGTGTATTCCTGAAGACCAACTACTGTGATTTTATTTGATTTTGAAATTGTGTTCAGCCGTGTCATTGCCACACTTACATTTGCTTCATTTCCTTCAGTAAGAACGAATATATTTTCCATATCTGCCCTGATAAGTGTTTCAAGGCCAGCAGTATTCCCATCCCAGATATTGTACTGACGAAGTTTCCCGGTCCCAAGTTTTTGGTGCATCCTGTCGATAATCAGTTTTTCATCTCCGGAATTTGCGCCATGATTTAGGATGATAATGTTCTGCCCGGCAAATTTACCGGCAATATAGTCCGCCGTACTTGTAAGGCGAAGCTTTCTACCAGGATTAATCTGATAATAACCCGGAGTGTTTGATACGAACCGACTGTCAGAAGAAAGTGGAGAGATCATTGGAATATGATTTTTGGCACTTAATTCTGCGACAATTTTTTGATTATCAGTGTATACAGGTCCAATGATCAGATCTAGAGACAGAAACTCGGGTTTTTTTACAAGTTTCTCAACTACTTTATTATCCTGATAGGTATCATATGTATACAGTTTTACCTTCATTCCAGCTTCGGTAATCTTCTCTGTGGCAAGTAAAACTCCGGAATAAAACTCCAAAAAGCTCGCAGTTCGCTGTACAATTTTTGCTGAATCATTCAGGTTTTGACAGAAGGGCAGAAAAATTCCTATCCCAAAAGTCTTATCCTGACTGGTGTATGAAATTTTTGAAGGGCCAACTGATGTACCGTCTGGTTTTCGCTTGTCAGTATTCGTATCGTCGTTGGCATTGATAGATCCTTTTATCGGAATTTTTATGACCAGACCTAATTTGAACCCATCTTTCAATGGCGGATTTAGCTGTTCCAGTTCCGCCTGAGAAACACCAAACCGCTTTTCAAGCTGGTAATAATTGTCTCCGTTTATAATCTGGTACTCGCTGAATTTCAGTGACTCTTCTGGTTTTTTATGAATTTCAGGCAAATTTGAGGGTCTCGGAATAATTAATACTATTCCCTTTGACAGACTGCCTTTAATCGTTGGATTTGCTTTTAATATTTCCTCCTGTGTGGTATTATACTGACGGGCAATTGAGAAAAGTGTTTCCTTTCGTCTGACTACGTGTTTAACCAACTGCTGGTTTTCATTGATTATCGCTTTTGACTCATTCTCAGAAGTCAAAGGTTTTGGTATTTTCAGCACATCACCCTCTTTTATGCCATCTCTTGCCTGTGGATTAAAGTGGTAGATGTCTTCAGAGGTAATGCCGCTTTTTTGTGCGATTGAAAAAACAGTTTCCTTTTTTCGAACTGAATGATACGAATAAAGATGATCGTCACCTTCGTCTTTTTGCGTTCCCTTCGCAACTGTAGGTTTTGAATCACTTTTAATCGCCGGAATCTTAATGGTTTGACCAGAATTTAATTGATTCTTAATTTCTGGGTTTGCACTATTTAACTCATCGACCGTAATCCCAAATTTCCTGGAAATCGAAAAAGAGGTTTCGCCACCCGAAACAGTATACAGCGTGTAGGTTTTACCTCCGATTAACACCTTTTCGCCAGCTGATTTTGGCTGAGCAGACAGCGTAAAGCAGAGGGCTACAATCGAAAATAAAATAGAAATAGTTGATATAGAGCGCATTGATATTTTTTTTCGGGCCATGATTAACTATTTTGTTCTAACGCAAAATAACAACAAAAAAATGAGAGGAGCTACTTTGTTCCTTCAACATCAAAAATAAACCGACAACCTGTGCGGAAGTCGGTCTGTTTATGTGATTTTCATTTCGGGGTTTGCAGATCCAATCCGGAACTACATTCGTAAAGCCAGTGATTTTATTTATATTCTCCGAAATGACGCATAAATTGCACCCTTTCGTATTCTGCAAGATTGGTTGAATTGTCCATACTCAGTTTTCCCCTGAAATCAGCTATTGAAGAATAATTATTCGCTTCCATCCACTTTTCGAGGTTCTGAATCATACCTGTCAGAGCAGAAAACCCATTCTGATATAGCGACGATACGACCTGAACAGTTGTAGCACCTACAAGCAACATCTTTACCACTGTCTGCCAGTCGTGAATACCGGTTGAAGCAGAAAGGTCGCTATTCACGCGGTTTGCCATCATTCCTATCCAACGGAGGGTAAGTTTATAATCACTGTTGTGACTTAGAATATCAGTACTGACGATTTCCTGCTTGTCGATGTCAATATCAGGGCTGTAAAACTTATTGAACAACACAAGTCCTTTGATTTCGGAAAACGAAAGATCCCTGATCACGCCGCCAAGATTTGAAAAATAAGGGCTTATCTTCAGTGATACTGGTATTTTGACCTTTGAAGTGATCCTGGAGACAATATCAAAATACATGCTTTCATTGTCCTGACTCGTCTGCGATAGATTGGATGGTAATATAAACATATTCAACTCCAGCGCATCAGCTCCGGCATCTTCGGCCTTTTTCGCGAAAAATCCCCATTCATGTGCGGTGAGGCAATTAATACTCGCGATAACCGGTATTGATAGTTCTTTTTTTGCCTCTTTTATCAAGGTAAGGTAACGTTTTAGGTTATCTTTCTTGATTTGATAATCGTAGTAATCAAGGAATTCGAGGTTGTTATCCATAGGCCCGAGTTTGCTGAATTCATGTGCAAATTCAAGATAAATCTCCTCCTCGAATATCGATTTTAAAACAACTGCTCCGGCACCGGCACCTTCAATTGCCTTCAGATTTTCAATTGAATTGGTTAGACCGCTGCTTCCGGCTATAATCGGGTTCTTAAGATCAAGTCCCAGATATTTGACATTAAGATTCGTCATCTTCAAGTTTATTGAGTTAATTAATCGATGTTGTGTAAATATTTATCCATATTCTCGGCAGCTTTTCTGCCGTCACCCATTGCAAGAATGACTGTTGCACCACCCCGAACAATATCACCACCGGCGAACATATCAGGAATAGACGATTGCATTTTATCTTCGTCAACAACGATTGTTCCCCATTTGGTCACTTTCAGATCGGGAAGACAGGAAGGAACCAGCGGATTTGGTGAAACACCAACAGCTACTACCACCAAATCGACTTCGAGTTCAAACTCCGATCCATCGATTGGCATTGGTCTGCGGCGTCCCGATGCATCAGGCTCTCCGAGCCCCATTCTGTTCAGGCTCATTCTATTCACACGACCTTTCTCGTTGGCAAAATATTCAAGCGGATTACAAAGCGTCATAAACTCAACGCCTTCTTCTTTCGCATGATGCACTTCTTCGATTCGCGCAGGCATTTCGGCTTCCGAGCGGCGATAAACAATTATAGCGCGTTCAGCACCAAGACGCAATGCTGTTCTGACCGAATCCATGGCTGTATTACCACCTCCAATTACTGCTACATTTTTTCCTCGCAGAACAGGAGTGTCTGTATTGCTGGTTGAAGCGCCCATCAGGTTGACGCGTGTCAGATATTCGTTTGATGAAAGGATTCCGTTGTAGTTTTCGCCCGGTATTTCCATAAAGCGTGGAAGTCCGGCTCCGCTGGCCACAAAAAAGCCTTTGTAACCTTCTTCTTTCAAATCATCAAATGAGGCGGTTCTGCCTACTATGAAATTGGTTTCAAATTTGACACCCATTTTCCGAAGGTTTTCCAATTCGAAATCGACTACCGAATTTGGAAGACGAAATTCAGGTATCCCATATTTTAATACGCCGCCAATTTCGTGTAACGCTTCAAAAACAGTCACATCGTAACCATATTTTACCATGTCACCGGCAAACGAAAGTGAAGCAGGTCCTGAGCCAACTGTGGCAACTTTGATGCCGTTGGGTGCTGCTGTTTCAGGAACGTTGCTAACTCCCGAGTTACGCTCAAAATCTGCGGCAAACCGTTCCAGATGCCCAATCGCAACTGCTTGTTTATCAAGTTTGTCAACATAGAAACATTTCGCTTCGCACTGTTTCTCCTGTGGGCAAACACGACCACAAACTGCCGGTAATGCGTTGGTCTCTTTCAGTGTTGCGGCAGCTTTGAGAATTTCGCCACTTTCGATGTATTTAATGAACTTGGGAATATTAATGTTCACCGGACATCCTTCAATGCAGGTAGGATTTGCACAATCCATACAGCGTGTCGCTTCTTTTTGTGCCTGCCCGGGTTCAAGTCCCATGTTTACTTCACGGTCCTGATATTTCACCCTGATTTCTGGTGCCAACTCAGGCATTTTTACCCGTGGTATTAATGTCCGATCCTTGTTTTTTGTTTTCGAACGCAATTCTGCTCGCCATTCCTGGCTTCTTTCCTCCTTGAGGTATTCGGGGTTTAATGACATTTACCTTACAATTAAAGGTTTTGTGAATATATTTCGGTTGCCTTTTTCTCCTCTTGGGTGTATCCTCCAAGACGCATCAGCATTTCATCAAAATCGACCTGATGAGCATCAAACTCAGGGCCGTCGACACAGGTGAACCTGGTTTTCCCGCCTACTGTTACCCGGCAAGCTCCACACATTCCTGTTCCGTCAACCATTATAGAATTTAAGCTGGCCTGTGTCGGAATATTGTATTTTTTGGTGAGTATCGATGCGAATTTCATCATAATGGCTGGTCCGATGACAATGCATTCATCAATTTTTTCCCGTTGAATGATCTCTTCCAAACCGACTGTAATCAATCCCTGCCGGCCATACGATCCGTCATCGGTCATTACAATTAATTCATCAGACCATTTTCGGATCTCGTCTTCCAGAATGATCAGATCTTTATTTCGGGCAGCAATGACCGTAACCACCCGGTTACCTGCCTTTTTAAATGCTTCAACAATCGGGAGGAGAGGTGCAACACCAACACCACCGCCTGCTGCCAGAATTGTTCCGATTTTTTCGATGTGCGTTGGTTTGCCAAGCGGACCTACAAGGTCTGTAATGGATTCGCCAACCTCAAGGGCAACCAGTTTCGATGAACTGACACCCATAATCTGGACAACTAATGTGATTGTTCCATTTACAGGATCGGAACCTGCAATGGTTAATGGGAAACGTTCGCCATCCTCCCCAATGCGCAACATGACGAAATTACCCGGTTTTCTCGATTTGGCAATCAAAGGGTTTTCTACAACCAGTTTCACTACCTTATCTGAAAAATACTCTTTCTCGAGGATCTTATTCATGAATAAGAAAATTATTTTATTGAAAATCAATGACTAACAGATGGGGTTCAAAAGAGGCGCCGTAACTTTAAAAGTTGACGAAATAGATTACTTTCGTTACTCCCTATAGCTGTTTTTTCTGTGCCGCAAATTTGCAAAAATTAATGAAATTGTAGTGAATTCGATGGTTAAATTAGAATGATTATTTATTTTACCTGATTTCACTTACATTCTGACAAATGGAATTCTTTGGAAATTGCTAATTTTAAATTTCTTAAATGCGTCATTTTGAAAGATTTTTGTGCTTTTAATTTTGCCATTAATGGGCGTATGTTATTGAATAGTAAATGTATAAAAAATTGATATGTCGAACCAGCAAAACAGAAAATCCCGCGAAGGGATCGTTTATTCGACGGCAGATAGCTTCGAATACAATTATAATTCTGAAGGTCAGAATCAGGAAACACTTAAGCCAGGTCAGCAAAATCTGAAGGTTTTGCTGGATAAAAAGCAGCGAGCAGGAAAAAAAGTCACTTTAATTTCCGGATTTATCGGCATGGAAGATGATCTTAAGGAGTTGGGAAAAAAGTTGAAATCGAAGTGTGGGGTAGGAGGGACCGTAAAAGAGGGAGAGATCATGATCCAGGGCGATTTTCGTGATCGCGTACTGGAAATTTTGATAGCTGAAGGTTTCAAAGCTAAAAAAGCTGGCGGTTGATTTGCTCAGATATTTTGAAAATGAAAAGAGATAAGCGATAAACTTTAATAGTTTTCACTTATCTCTCATCGCTTAAAACTGATAATTCTTTGCGCTTATTTTCTGATGATTACCATCGTTGCGCCATAGCCATATTCCCGGAATGAGGCATCCTGGAAGTTATATTTCGCATATTTTCGCTGAAGTTCACGGCGCAGTTCGTTTTTGAGCGTCCCGTTTCCAACTCCATGAATAAAAACAATTTTTTTGACATCCGATTTTATTGCTTTATCCATCTCTTCGTGAAATTTTTTCATCTGAACATTGACCATATCAGTATTAGTCAGATTATTGTGATTGTCGAGCAGTTCATGAATATGAAGATCAATTTCAATCAAATCGGGATTTGGAAGCGCAACCGGCTGTTCCTTTTTTACCGGCTCTTTCGTTGCAGTAGCTTTCTGAAAATCGTGTTCTGTTAGTTTCTCAATTTCAGCTTTAAGCGGATTCTCATTGATTTGAAACAACATAACAGGCACTTTGAAAAGCTTTGTTGGCACAAAGGAGTTTTGTTTGTAGAATTTAACAGCAGAAAGTGTAATTTCCTTTTGCAGAAAAGGTTCCAGCTCTTTTGTCCGCTTCCTGAACCTCAGTAATTGAAAACAGTAAACGGGTAATTCTGCAATCATGTCGGGTTTTATCACGCCAAGGTATGTTTTAGAATTGGGGCTCAATGATCCGGCTGAGACGGTTTCGTAATTGTACTTCGTTTTTTGGGCAAACCTGAAAAGAAGGGTGTCGTTGCAATTATTAACAAGGTACATCGAAATATTTCCTGTGGGCGGATTGGCAGGAATTTCAGGGACCAATGCGAAAAGATACTGCGGCTCCTCTTTTGTGGCAACCTGATTTTTGTCCGAGAACCAGGGCTCCTCGGGTTTTGCAATTTTTTTTTCGGGTGCCGGAGCTGGTTTTGGAACTGCAGCGGTGTTCCTTGTTCTGCCGCTCTCGTATGTATCTGGTGAGTTTACCACAATCAGGTTGTTAACCCTGGTTGGAACCTCAAACCCATCATTTGTCTCCACGTTTACGATATCCTCGCTGATTATTGAAGTAATACGACCACCGCCGACTTCGTTAAGGAATCTTACTTTGTCACCTATTTTTAATACCATGTTTCATTGTTGTTGAAAAATAATTTGCAGCTGATATTCAGCTAATTTAAATCACCGCTTTGGCAATTTGTCTTGTGTTGTCCGATATTCCATAGGTGTAGATATGAAGACAAGGGACTTTGTGCGCAATCAAATCACGCGATTGCTCAATCGCCCATTCGGTGCCAACAGCTCGTGCCTCATCGTTGGTTTTACATTTCCGAACTTCACGGGCAAACGCTTCCGGAATATCGATACTGAAAAGTTTAGGCAAAACTGTAATTTGGTTCATCATTGCCAATGGTTTGATTCCCGGAATAATCGGTATTGTAATTCCAATTGCTCTGCATCGGCTGACAAAGTCATAGTATTTCTGGTTGTCGAAAAACATCTGGGTCACAATGTAATCGGCACCTGCATCCACTTTTTCTTTCAGGTTGAGCAGGTCTATATCGAGGTTGGGAGCTTCAAAATGTTTTTCGGGATAACCGGCAACTCCAATGCAGAAATCCAGTTCAGCCGTGTTTTTAATTTCCGGATCCAGGTATTTCCCTTGTTTAAGGTTGACAATTTGTTCTACCAGCTCTTTGGCGTGTGAATGTCCTTCACGTTCAGGCGTAAAACTGCCTTCGGACCTGAGTCCATCTCCGCGGAGAGCAAGCACATTCTTGATTCCCAGAAAATTAAGATCAAGAAGCATATTCTCGGTCTCCTCCCTGGTAAATCCACCACAAACGACATGCGGAACTACGGGAATATTGTAGGCGTTTTGAATCGCGGCTGCAATGGCCACAGTTCCCGGACGTTTGCGAACAATTCTTTTCTGCATCAATCCACCCGCTAATTCCCGGAATTCGACTTCGTCGCGATGCGTGGTAATGTTGATATACTGAGGATTATACTCAATCAGTTCGTCGATCGTCCGATATAATTTATCTGCTTTCTGACCCTTTAACGGAGGCAATAACTCGAAGGAGAAAACCGTTTTCTCCGATTGCTGAATGATATCGATAACCTTCATAAGAAAATTAGAGTATTAGTAATTTTAAACCTTATTGAATACGGGTACAAAGATAGGCTTATTTGATCCGCTCCATCACTTCACCCGCAAATGCAATAAGCGTATTTTTCTGATTGGCAGGGATGGCTACTTTTTCGAGTGCGAAGAGCGCTTTGTCGCAATAGCTCCGCATCAAATTACGGGTTGCATCACTTACGCCCGTTTTATCGTAAATAGCAGTGACAACTGCAATTTTCTGTTCTGCCTCAAAATCTGATTTCAACAGCCAATTATTCAGTTCCTTATGCGTCTGTTCGTCACAAGCCTCTAGCGCTTTCAATAGTAAATAAGTCTTTTTGTTGGCACAAATATCGCCACCTTTCTTTTTTCCGAATACATCAGGATCTCCATATACGTCAAGCAAGTCATCCTGCAATTGAAAGGCAAGACCAATATTAATGCCATATTCATACAAGAGGTCGGCATCTGCTTGTCGGGCATTGGCAAGCAATGCTCCGATTTTAAGACTACCTGCTATAAGTACCGCGGTTTTAAGCCTTATCATTTCAAGGTATTCTTCCACAATGACATTATCCCTCGTTTCGAAATCCATGTCGAACTGCTGGCCTTCGCAGACTTCGAGGGCAGTTGTGGTAAATAGCGGGAGGAGTTCGTGCAGTCTGACCTCATTTCCCATGGAAAAGTACTTGAATGCCAGTATACACATCGCATCGCCGCTTAGAATTGCCACATTTTCGTTATATTTTTTGTGAACAGTTGGCAAACTGCGCCTCACATCCGCCTTATCCATAATGTCATCGTGGAGCAAGGTAAAGTTATGGAAGATTTCAATAGCCATTGCAGCTGACAATACATGGTCAATCGATTTTGTGAACATAGAAGCAGCATGAAGCATCAAGGCTGGTCGAAGTCGTTTTCCTCCAATCATTAATGAGTAAGCAACCGGTTCGTAAAGTCTTTGGGGAACAGTTTGTCCGATCTTTTTTATCTCTTCACGAAAAGCTGCTTCAAAATAGGCAACAATGCTATCTAAGTTATTCATAAATAATGAATTGAATATTTGTAGTCCATGCCGCGTTTCTTGTGCATTATTAAGGTTCAACCAAATTAGTGACAATCATTTAGAGGTGAGTTCTTTTCATCGCAACATTTTACGAAAATACCTAATAATTGGTAATCGGAAAAGCAAAAAGAGCCGAAAGGATATATACTTCCTTTGGCTCTTTTTGTAATAATTTGATATATAGTCGATTAATTCTTTTGGCGTTGTTATTCCAATTCAGGGAGGTTCTTCTCACTACCGTTCATTTTACAATTTCCTGTAAAGCGGGCGCCAGGTTCAACAGAGAATTTTCCCATGATCAAATCACCGGTAATCACTGCTGTCGATTTCAATGTAAGCAAGTCAATCACGGTAATTTCTCCTTCAACATTACCTAAAATTTCAGCATTTCTGGCGTAAATTGTTCCTTTAATCTGTGCCTCAGGGCCGATCACCACACGACCCTTACAATTTAGCTTACCTTCCATTGCTCCATCCATACGGATGTCTCCATCAGATTCAATATTTCCGATGATTTTAGTGTCCTGCGCAAAAGTGTTCAACGCTTTAACCTCATTGACAATTGGTTTCGACATTTCTAACATTTTAAGTGTAATTAAAAAGCATTGATAATGATTGCAATAATAGGCAATACCAATACAATATACATCAACACTTCGCAAAAAAATCCCCTAAGGGATTTTAAATGCCTGATTGTTAACAACAATAAGTTGAAGAGTCGGGAAGAGAAAATTAAACGACTTCGCTCTTTTCGATTGCAAGTTTACCTCTGTAGTAACCGCAGTCCTGACATACTGTATGATATTTCACAGTTGCGCCGCAGTTCGAACAAGTTGCTAAAGTAGCAGGAACCGCTTTGTCATGTGTTCTGCGTTTATCTCTTCTTGTCTTGGAATGTTTGTGCTTTGGATGTGCCATTTTTAATAATCTTTACTTTAATTACCAATAATATTTTTCAAATCGTTCCACCTTGGATCTATCGGATTGCTTTCCGGTAAATCGGTAGCTTTGTATTCATCTAATTTTCGAAGCATCTCAGGATCACACAGGCTATTACCTTCCTTATCATCAGGATGAACATGCCTGATCGGGATACTTAAAACGATGAATTCATAAATAAGCTTTGCAACTTCAACCTGGTGTGCTCCCGGATGGATATAAATTACTTCATCGCCATCGTCGGTTTCGGTTTCGCTAAACTTCACCAACATGAGGTTGCTGCTTTCAATCGATTGTAAATAAGGCTCAAGACAACGGTCGCAAATTAATTCGACCTCACCTTTAAGCATAAACTTCAACCTCAGATAAGTGGTTCGTTTTTCCAGTTCAACCTGGATACTGATACTTCCTTTCTCAATCTCACTCTCTTCAAATCCGGCAAAAAAGCGTTGATCTGCTGCAAAATCAAATAAATGCTTTCCCTCTTTAAGGCCGGAAAACGGAATGGTATATTGTGAAAGGTAGTTCATGCGTTCCCCTTTTTTTAAGCTTTGCAAAAGTATAAAAATTTATAATACAACCGAGAAATTTTTTTTAAGGTTAAAGTAAAAAGGGAAAAACCAATACAAGTGTAAGGTTAAATTCTTATTTTATCCTCATCTCACCTCCTTATTTTCAATTTCACTTGTCAGCCAATGATCTGTAATTTTTGACGACATAAAACGAGTTCACGAACTGTCAGGCAAATTCCTTCTGCATCGAAGCCACATTCGTGATGCAATTCTTCCTGCGAACCGTGTTCAATAAATCGATTCGGAACACCTAACCGTGTGATAGATACATTTTTACCTGAACGTGCAAAATATTCTGTAACCGCGCTTCCGAAACCGCCCTCAATTACGCCATCTTCGACTGTAATGATGGTGTCGAATTTTGCGGCAACTTCATCAAGGATTTCTTCATCGATGGGTGTCACAAAACGCATATCATAGTGCGAAAGGGTGATTCCCTCAATATTCAGAATAGAGGTTGCTTCAACCACAAAGTTTCCGACATGACCAATAGAAAGTACGGCAAGGTCGTTACCATCGCAAATTTTTCTCCCTTTGCCAACTTGTATTTCCTGAAATTCTCGCTTCCAATCTACGATGGGACCGTTTCCGCGCGGATAACGGATACTGAAAGGACCCTTGTTCGGGAGTTGCGCCGTATACATCAGATTTCGTAACTCGACCTGATCCATCGGTGCCGAAACGGTCATATTCGGAATATTCCGCATAAAAGCCAGATCGAATATCCCGTGATGGGTGGCACCATCCGCACCAACAATTCCTGCGCGGTCCATGCAAAGTACTACATTGAGATTTTGCAGCGCGACATCATGAATGATTTGATCGTATGACCGTTGCATAAATGATGAGTAGATATTGACAAAAGGTAGCATTCCACCCGCTGCAAGACCTGCTGCAAAAGTAACTGCATGTGGTTCAGCTATTCCTACATCAAAGGCTCTTTTAGGAAATACTTTCATCATCATATTTAGTGAGCATCCCGAAGGCATTGCAGGAGTAATTCCGACAATTCTTTCGTTTAATATTGCCAATTCAATGATCGTTTTTCCAAAAACGTATTGATATTTAGGTGATTCAGGAATGTCTGATGTTGTGGTGAATACTTCACCTGTTTTAATATCAAATTTCCCCGGAGCAGCATGCCACTTGGTTGCATCATTTTCAGCCGGGGTAAATCCTTTCCCTTTTTTAGTTACGACATGCAGGACTTTGGGTCCGGGGATGGCCTTTAAGTCGTTGAATATATTTGCCAAACCGATAACATCGTGACCGTCGACAGGACCAAAGTACCGAAATCCGAATGATTCAAAAATATTACTTTCACGAAATACAACTGATTTCAGTGCCTGCTGATGCTTCTGGAGTACTCTTCTTGCAATGGATCCCACCCCATAGACCTTCCCAAGTATTTTCCATATCCTCGTTTTCAAGCTGTTGTAAGTCGGAGAAATTTGCATCTGAACAAAGTACTTACTAATCGCTCCTACGTTGGGATCGATCGACATGTTATTGTAATTCAGGATGACCAGAATATCTGCGTTTGAAGCGCCGGCATTATTTAAACCTTCAAATGCCATACCACCAGTCATGGAACCATCACCAATCACAGCGATCACTTTTCGATCCTTTTCTCCCTTAAGTTTGGAAGCAACCGCGATGCCAAGGGCGGCAGAGATAGAGGTGGAAGAGTGCCCGACTCCGAATGAATCATATTCGCTCTCCGCCATTTTGGGGAAACCACTGATTCCTTTGTATAACCGGTTGGTTGCGAAAACTTTCCTGCGGCCGGTCAGAATTTTATGGCTGTAGGCCTGATGACCAACATCCCAAATTAGCTGGTCATAGGGTGTATTATAAGCATAGTGCAGCGCCACTGTAAGATCGACGACACCAAGATTAGCCCCAAGGTGACCTGGATTTGATGCTGCCTCGCGGATGATAAAATCCCTCAATTCGCCACAAACCTGTGGAAGTTGTGCTTCCTTCAGTTTTCTTAGATCATCGGGATAATCAATATTTTCGAGTAAATTATTTTTTAAATCAGCCATTTAAGGAAATCAAAAATTACTAACTGTTTAAGGCGCAAATGTAAGGATAAAACTTTAAGCGATACCCAAAATTCTGCTTTCAATAAACGATGATTAGGAGCAATTTTCTGTTCGAATCAAATTTTTGTAAAATCATTAAAATTTAAATTGCTTTAGAATCAAAAGGATAGAGGTTCTCTTTTTCGGTTTCGAAATCGGGTTATTGTAGTATAACCAATTTCCTTCAGGATTGTTCTTGCCTCGCCGAAATGACGACCTATCTGCTCTTTCATATGAGAATCGGACCCCAGGGTAACCGGAACACCCGCTTTACAGAATGCTTTCAGGAGTTCATTCCCCGGGAAAAATTCTCCGCAAGGACGATCCTTACCACTTGTATTAATTTCGAAGGCAACTCCCGATTCCGCAAATATACTTGCTGTTTCTTCAAACAATTGTCGTTTTGAGGTTTCGGGCCAGATCATGAATTTTTTTATCAGATCGGGATGCGCCATGATATCAAACAGCCCCGACTTTGCTGCATTCTGAAGTTCACGAAAATACCATTCGTAAAGGAAATCGTTGCTGAACTCCTCATACCGGCTTTTATCAGTATCATAATTCCAGTCATCGAGAAAATGAACTGAACCTATCACATAGTCAAAATTATACTGCTGTAATGATTTACGAATCTCGTCCTCTCTGTCAGAAAAATAGTCAGTTTCGATCCCAAAAAGTATTTGAATCTTATTTCCATATTTAGCACGCATTTCCGTAATCTTCTCTTCCAACCGCCCGATTGACCCGGCTCCAACTGCCCATTTGCAAGGCTGCCTGATGCAAAAATGATCCGAAAAACCAATTTCGTCAAATCCTTTTTCGATGGCTGTCAAAACCATCTCCTCGTGTGTGTTGTGCCCGTCGGAGAGGGTGGTATGCATGTGGTAGTCGAGGTTCATAGCCAGTCAGTTTTCAAATTATTTTTCTTTCCAGGCTGACTTTAGTTCATAAACCTCTATCGAATCTACAAATAACTCGCCACCTTGTGTCCACAGCGTTAAATCATCATCTCCTTTCGCAGGTGTGAAGCAACTGCTCAGCACTACTTCGCCATCGTTGGCAAATATTTCAATCGAAGCCCGGTCGATGAGGATCTCAATTTTGACAAAACCTCCGATCGGTTCAACAAGAGCCTGTCCTCCCATACAGTCGAGCATTTTTTTGTTCGAATCGTACCTGATCTCTGTTCCCAATACTTTTTTGCCGTTTCTTATCAGGAATCCAAATCCGTCGGAACTTTTAGGGTTAAATTTAGCTTTGATATGAAATGCTTCTCCGGAAATTCCTCCGAGTAAATTTCCCTTTATTCCGGGGAATATGTTTTTTTCTTTTTTAATAAAATCTTTATCATGCAGTGTAGCAATTGCATCAATCGGTTTTTTACAAAGCGTCGGACCCGATTTTGTTGTTCGCAGGGATAGTTCACATGGGAAAGTCATCTGCCCATTAAAAGGCATTTCAGGAAATTCTCCGCCTTTCATCCACGCAATCTGAACCAGCTTACCATCAGGATGATTTGACCAGGTTTGAGTTGCATAAAAATTCTTTCCATAATCCAGTTTTTTCTTTTTTGATTCGGGGTCGAATTTTTTACCGTCAAAACTTCCTACCATATAAGCACCGTCGCCTCCGAGTAATACCCATTTCGACTTTTCCTTGTTTCCATCAAGCGGAAGTTCAAACAAGTCGGGACATTCGTAAAACCCGGTTAAATGGCTTTGTAATTCCCAGTTAATTAGGTTTTTGGAAGTGAAGATTGATATTCCCTGTTTCGCTTCATCACCCTCTGGTTTCCGGTAAAGTACCATTACCCAATTTCCGGAAGGTTGATGAAAAAATACTTTCGGGTCGCGTGCATCATCTTTTTCAAAAGAGATCAGCGGATTTTTATCGTACTTTTTCCATGTACGACCTTTATCATTACTATATGCAAGCCTTTGTCCGCACTCAAAACTTGTGTAAAAAATAAGTAAGGTCTTTTCGTCACCTTGCTGAAGTCCGGCAGTGTTTTTCTCATCAACAATTGCGCAACCCGAAAATGCAGTTGCATGATTTTTATCTTTCGAATCTTCATCCGGAGTAATGGCAATCGGAAGGTGTTCCCACCGGACCAGATCTTTACTTACCGCATGACCCCAGTGCATATATCCCCATTCTTTTCCATTGGGATTGTATTGATAGAACAGGTGATACTCCCCACCATAATAAACAAGCCCATTTGGGTCATTCATCCAGTTTTTTTCGGGTGTGAAGTGATATTGAGGACGGTATTTTTCTTCGTAATACTTTTTATCCGTTTTATCAGGAGCGATTGTAAAGGAATAGGAGAAGATAGTCAGGATTAGTAATAAGTATCTCATATTAATCAGATTATATAAAATTTAAAGGTTAATTCAATGTAGGCCAAATATACAGTATCTATTTTGTTTATCGGACAAAATTCAGAATTTAGGTTCGATATTGTACCTTTGTCCTGATTTATTGAAGTTATGAGAAGAGAAGATGTTGAAATAATGGCTCCTGTTGGCTCATACGAGTCTTTGATGGGAGCGATACAAGCTGGTGCAGGATCGGTCTATTTCGGAGTTGAACATCTGAATATGAGAGCGCGTTCGGCCAGCAATTTTACACTTGAGGATATTGGTGAGATTTGTCGAAGATGTAAAGAAGCTGGTGTTAAGAGTTATTTGACTGTAAATGTTGAGATATTTGATGAGGAGTTTTCAACCTTGTCATCAGTTTTAACAGCAGCGCGGGATGCTGGAATTACGGCCGTAATTGCAGCCGATATGTCTGTCATTCAGCAGTGCCGCGAGTTGGGCATAGAGGTCCATATTTCGACCCAGGTGAATATCACCAATTATGAAGCTGTAAAGTTTTATTCGCAGTTTGCTGACGTTATGGTGCTTGCCCGCGAAATGAATCTGGGAAGGGTGTGTAATATTGCTCAGAAAATCAAAGACAACGATCTGCGTGGACCCTCCGGAAATCTTGTTCGTCTCGAGATGTTTGTTCATGGCGCTTTGTGCATGGCGATCTCAGGTAAGTGTTATCTCTCACTTCACGAAACTCATTCATCAGCCAACCGTGGATCATGTATGCAGGCATGCCGGCGCGCCTACATCATTACCGATAAGGAAACAGGTCGGGAACTTGAGGTTGACAATGAGTACATTATGTCGCCGAAGGACCTTAAGACCATTCATTTTTTAAATAAAATTCTCGATTCAGGGGTTACCATTCTTAAGATAGAAGGTCGGGCCCGCAGTCCTGAGTACGTAAAGACGGTTGTCGGGTGTTATCACGAGGCCGTTGATGCTTACTTTGATGGAACATTTAGTGAAGAGAAAATAGCTGTTTGGGACGAAAAGTTGGCTTCTGTTTTTAACCGGGGTTTCTGGGATGGCTATTACCTGGGCCAGCGTCTCGGCGAGTGGAGCAGCAATTATGGTTCGATGGCCACAAAAAGGAAAATTTATACGGGCAAAGTGACCAATTATTTTTCAAACCTGGGGGTAGCCGAAATAAAACTGGAAACAGGCAGTCTAAAATTGGGCGACGAAATCATTATCAGTGGTCCGAGCACAGGACTTATCCAGACGATAGTGGAGGAGATCAGGGTCGGCCTGGTTAATGTAAATGAGGCTCAGAAGGGGGCTTTATGTTCCATCCTCGTTGCTACGAAATTAAGACGTTCCGACAAACTGTATAAATTGGTAGATGCATCAGAGGTTAAATTGCAGTAGAAGAGGCATCTGCTTTTAATTCGGGCTTTCAGTTGATTAAGTTTTATTCTTTTTAATGCCTGATTAGCTGTTAAACCTTATATTTACAATATATCTGAAACCAAAAGTCTCTCTGATTAATGGGTAAGAAATTTTTAATTGGGATTACTATATTGTTGATTTCCGGATTATTGGCCGGATGGTATTTTTTTACCCGCGAAGCAAAATATTTCGGAACCTCTGCTTTCGGGGCAGTTCCTGAAAATGTGTCGGTCATTGTCCGGGTTCATCATATTGGTAATTATGCAAGCAGATCACTGAGCAATCCAATCTGGAAAGCTTATTCCGGTTTTCCGGGAATAACTTCTCTTTACCAGCAATTAGTTTTCGCCGATTCTCTTTTTAAATCGCATCCGGAAGTGAACAATGCATTTAAAGATAATGACTTAACGATTATGTTCGGCGGAGAGGAGAATCATTTCTGGAATCTAAGTCTGATAGAATTGTCGGGCCTCACCGAAAAAAGAGCTTTGTCGGAACTTGTTGAGAATTATTTTCATGGGAAAGGTGCAGTTGTTGAAAAAGTGAAAGTACGTGGAGCCGATATTACCTGTTTCGCATGGAATCAGGGCGATCAACTTCAAAATTATTTTACCTCCATTTATCACGGCATCTTTCTTGCTTGTGCTGACAGTCAAATTGTTGTGAAGGCAATTAAACAACTCGAATCTTCGGAAACTCATGGAAATTCTTTTTTTGAGAAAGCTAACAAAACTGCGACTGACAATATTGATCTTAATATCTATCTCAATCACAAAAAATTACTTCAATTCTCGCATCAAATTTTTTCCGAATCTTTTTGGAAAAGGCTAAAAGGATCGTCTCAGCTGGCTGAGTGGTCGGAAATAGACCTGACCCAAAAAAATGGTGAGCTGTTATTTAACGGATTCAGTTTTACGGGCGATTCCTTAGATAACTATCTTGGAATCTTCCTGCAGCAAAAGGCGGATTCGTTC
Organism: Mariniphaga sp.; assembly: GCA_025355585.1. Taxonomy (GTDB): domain Bacteria; phylum Bacteroidota; class Bacteroidia; order Bacteroidales; family Prolixibacteraceae; genus JAAFHB01. The sequence goes on from JANXZJ010000111.1 coordinate 35,078, forward strand.
AATCTTGCTCGGATTTTCCCTGTTGAAACTTCCTTTTTCAAGAGTTTTGTGATTAGTAACAACGCAAAGTTTTTTCATGATTACGAAACCCTGCTCGATCGAAAAAATGAATTGGAGGAATACAAGAGTTCGCTAAATGAGATCAATACTTTGCACAATGTTGATCTTCAAAAAATTATTGTTGATAATCTTGATGGCGCGGCGGCCATAGTTTATACGCGATCCGATTCTGTTTTGCCGGATGAGAATAAATTTCTTGTTCTGCAGGCAGAAAGTGGAAATAAGATTGAAAGTGCAATGATTCCGCTAACCATTCCAGGAGGTAATTCAGGATTTTATAAGATTGACGGAGAGACAGTATTCCGGATTTATAAAACCCCCGTCAACGACTTTGGGAAAAGGGTTTTTGGTGAAGTCTTTTCGGATGTTATGACGAATTATTTTACGGTCTACGATAATTGTCTGATCATGGGCGCCTCGTATGAGTCTGTTGGTGAGTTTCTAAGATCCAATATTTTGCAGGAGACCCTGGGGAAAG
>JANXZJ010000154.1 GCA_025355585.1 Mariniphaga sp.
GTCGGAGAATAATACCTCACAGGTATCAAGTCCCGCATTTCAACTTCTCTCTCTCCCTCCCTCTCCTCTTCTCCCTCCCAGATTGTCGGTGTCGACCCTGCTTATTTTCGCCCTACGGAAGTAGATCTGCTGATCGGCGATCCCACCAAGGCAAATACCAAATTAGGATGGATTCCTCAGTATGACCTTAAAGGACTCGTAGAAGACATGATGCAGTCGGATATTAAACTGATGAAGAAAGACGCATGGCTCAGGGAAGGCGGGTATAGGACGTTGAACTACTTCGAGTAAGAAATACAAATTAGAACGAATTTAAAACGAATTAACACGAATACAATTGAAATATAGAAGATGAGAAAGTGAGAATGTGAGCATATTCAATTTTATAATGTAAAATTGCCAACTAAAATTTTAAGTTATCACCACAGCGTGGTGATATATTGGTAGCCCGGGGTAAGTGAACGAAGAGAACGCAACCCCGGGATAAAGAAGCAGGATAATAAAAAGGCGCAACCACAAATGTTTGCTGAAACGGAAACGACATATGCGCCGCAAATAAAAGGTAGGACAGTATTAGTACAAATCTGTAAACACAAATCAGGACGAGTCAGTAAAAATTTAAAGACATGGAGATTATAAAAAGTCATCGTGAATTGAAGGTTTATCAGTTAGCATTTAAAAATGCCATGAAGATTTATGAAATTTCAAATACCTTCCCCAAAGAAGAAACTTACTCATTAACAGATCAGATCAGACGATCTTCGCGATCAGTTTGCAGTAATATTTCAGAAGCATTTAGAAGAAGGAAGTATCCAAAATCATTTTCATCCAAATTAAATGAAAGTGAAGCAGAAGCCACAGAAACTCAAAACTGGCTTGATTTTGCTTTAGCTTGTAATTATATCACCACTGATTCACACCAATTTATTGACAAAGAATGCGATAATATTATTGGAATGTTGGTGAATATGCAAAGACACCCGGACAAATGGGGAATCTAACTCTTCTCACATTCTCATCTTCTTCCATTCTCATCTTCTCATAATCTTAAAGAAATATGGAATATACAAGCAAGATATATATCGCCGGTCACCACGGCCTGGTTGGCTCCGCTCTTTGGAAAAATCTACTGTCAAAAGGATATACCAACCTGATCGGAAGAACAATCGATGAATTAAATCTGATGAATGCCAATGCTGTCAATGCTTTTTTCGAGCAGGAAAAGCCGGAATATGTGATTCTTGCGGCGGCCAAGGTGGGAGGAATTGTTGCCAACAGTACCTATCGCGGTCAGTTTATCTACGAGAACCTGATGATCCAGAACAACGTGATACATGCGGCATACCTCTACAAGGTTACGAAATTACTGTTCCTGGGAAGCACTTGCATCTATCCGCGGGACGCACCCCAACCCATGACCGAAGACTGTCTGCTGACAGGTCCGTTGGAATACACAAACGAGCCGTATGCAATTGCCAAAATAGCCGGAATCAAGTTGTGCGAAAGTTACAACCTGCAATACGACACCAATTACATATCGGTAATGCCCACCAATCTTTACGGGCCCAATGACAATTTCGATCTTGAAAAATCACATGTCCTTCCTGCCATGCTCCGGAAAATGTACCTGGGTAAATGTCTCGAAGAAAATAATATGGCTGCCATTCGGGAAGATCTGAATAAACGACCTATCGAAGGAGTCGGAGGAGAAGGGGAGAAAGTAAGAAGAGGCGATGAAGATATATTGAAAATATTAGACAAATACGGCATTCGTCTCGCCCAGTCGCCCTATCACTCCCTCTCCCCATCTCACTCTCTCCCGCTCTCTCAGTCTCTCACTCGAAAAGTGTCCGTCGAAATCTGGGGCTCCGGTGCACCCATGCGTGAATTTCTTTGGAGTGAAGAGATGGCCGATGCCTGTGTCTTCCTGATGGAAAAAGTAGATTTCAAGGATGTCATTCGTGATAATTCGTCTTCAATTCGTGAAATTCGAAATTCGCATATCAATATCGGCACGGGTATCGAACTCTCCATCCGCGACCTGGCTTACCTGATCAGAGAAAAAGTAGGTTTCAATGGAGAATTAACCTTTAATACTTCCAAACCCGATGGAACCATGCGTAAACTGACCGATCCTTCAAAACTGCATAAGTTAGGATGGCATCATCAGATTGAGATTGGGGAAGGTGTGGAACGATTGTTTAAATGGTATCTGGGGAAAACAAATTAACACGAATTTAAGCGAATTAACACGAATCATATGACCGAGATTCTTTTTAAAGATGAGAGTTTCAAAATTATCGGAGCTTGTATGAAAGTGCATACTGAACTCGGCCCCGGATTTTTGGAAGCTGTCTACCAGGACGCGTTGGAAAAAGAGTTTAAAAAGCGCGATATACCTTATCAACGTCAACCTAAACTTTCACTTTTTTATGACGGGGAGAAGTTGAAGAAATATTATATCGCTGATTTTTTTTGCTATAATTCAATCGTTCTGGAGTTAAAAGTAACACAATTTGTATTAGATAGTCATTACAAGCAACTTCAAAATTCATTAAAATCATCCCGATATAAGTTAGGACTTTTGATTAATTTCGGAACATCATCCTTAACCTATAAACGGATTATAAACCCTTCGGTCTAATTCGCTTCAATTCGTATAACATTCGTATTAATTCGCATCTATGTCAAAAAAAGTATTTGTATCCGGCTGTTATGACATGCTTCATTCGGGGCATGTGGCATTTTTCGAAGAGGCAGCATCTTATGGCGATCTGTTTGTCGGACTAGGATCGGACCAGACAATCAGTTCACTGAAAGGACGCAAAACGATCAATACCGACCGGGAGCGTCTTTACATGGTGAAAGCACTCCGCATGGTCAAAGATGCATGGATCAACAGCGGTTCGGGACTGATGGATTTCGAAAAAGAAGTCGTAGCGTTGCATCCGGATATCTTCTTTGTCAACGAAGATGGTTTTACGCCTGATAAGCAGGAGTTTTGCAAAAGAAATGGCATAACCCTGGAAGTGAGTAAACGAATTCCGCACCAGGGACTTCCGGCCCGCTCAACCACGGCCTTACGTAAAGAGTGTAAGGTTCCATTCCGGCTCGACCTTGCAGGAGGATGGCTCGATCAGCCTTTTGTATCAAAATATGCTCCGGGTCCCGTGATCACCATTTCAATTGAGCCAGACTATGAGTTCAATGACCGGTCCGGTATGTCGAGCAGTACACGTGCAAAAGCGATAGAACTTTGGCAAACAGATATTCCGGAAGGTGATAAAGAGAAACTTGCCAGGACATTGTTCTGCGTCGAAAATCCTCCGGGGACAAGTTATGTGAGTGGTTCCCAGGATTCGATCGGAATTGTATATCCGGGCGTTAATAAACTTGACTATCCAAGAGAAAACTATTGGCCTGAAAAAATCACCTCGGTCACCGACGAAAATACATTGGATTGGATTGAACAACATTTATGGATGATCAATCTTTCACCCCGTGTGAATGGTTATAATGTATTGTCAGATACCAAAATAAATACAGAGGGAGCACAATTGCTTGCCGATGCTGCAGAAGGGGTCTGGAAAGCCATTGCAGACAGAGATTTGCCTGCATTTGGCGCTAGTATTAAAAAATCATTTGAGGCGCAGATTGCGATGTTCCCTCACATGGTGAATCCGTATATTCTTGAGCAGATCAATTTTTACGAACCGGAAGCTTTGGGATGGAAGATCTCAGGCGCAGGCGGCGGCGGCTATCTTGTTCTGGTTTCGGATCACCCGATCAAAAATGGAATTCAACTAAAGATAAGAAGGTAAAATTGAGAGGGAGAGACGTAGTGATGAAAAGAAAAGGAGTTTTTTCTCTCCCACCCAATCACTAAGTTTTATCAATATTTTTTAAATTTGCCGCTCAAAGTTTTTAGCAAAATTTAACGCATCAATAAGGATTTCAACAAAATAAATGATATCACTCCTCTATTCAATTCCGCAGTGGCTCCGTATCACACTTAGCCTGGTATATCTGACCATCGTTGCATTCCTTTCCCTGCTTCCTCCCAAGGACTTTCCCGATATCCCGTTATTTCCAGGGGCAGATAAGGTTGTTCATACATGTATGTATCTTGGTCTTACCTGGCTGGCCTGCTGGTCGATGCATGCCGAAGTCAAACGCGTCTGGTACTACCTGATCATTCTTTTCTCGATCAGTTGGGGCGTAGTGATGGAAATCTTCCAGTATATCATGCACATGGGGCGCTCATTCGATCTTTATGATATTGCCGGAAATTCATTAGGCACTTTGATCGGCGTATTGATTTACATCCTGATGGCACATTTTAAGAAGAGAATCGACATCGGAAGAGCTGTAAACCAGTAATTGTGACAATTTTTAGTTACAAAAGGAATCAGTGAAAACAATGCAGATAGTTGTAAAGTAAGCAGTCAAAAGCTGATGGCCAGTTGCTTGTAGTTTTTAAGTTTAAATCGTTCAGCAAAATATCTATAAATCGTTTCTATTTAAAAAAGTCATTATGAAAGGAATTATACTTGCAGGAGGTTCGGGCACCCGGTTGTACCCAATCACAAAAGGGGTTTCCAAACAATTGTTGCCGGTGTACGACAAACCCATGGTTTACTACCCGTTGTCGACATTGATGCTTGCCGGAATCAAGGACATTTTGCTAATCTCCACACCGGAAGACATCCCGATGTACGAAAGGTTATTAGGAACCGGAAAAGATTGGGGAATCAATATTTCCTATAAAATACAACCATCACCGGATGGGCTTGCACAGGCATTCATTCTGGGTGAAACCTTTATCGGGAGAGATGATGTCTGTCTCGTTTTGGGGGACAATATTTTTTACGGGTATGGTTTCTCAGGAATACTTCGTGAGTCGGTTGAACTTGTTAAGAAAGACCAGAAAGCAGTCATATTTGGTTATGTTGTTTCAGATCCCGAACGGTACGGCGTTGCAGAGATGGACAAAACAGGGAATGTAATATCAATCGAGGAAAAGCCCATTGCTCCAAAATCGAATTATGCAGTTGTCGGGCTCTATTTTTATCCCAATTCTGTCATTGAAATTGCCAAAAATATTAAACCATCACCACGCGGCGAACTCGAAATAACAACTGTTAATCAGGAATATATGAATCTAAAACAGTTGAAACTATCCACGATGGGACGTGGTTTTGCATGGCTGGATACCGGTACCCACACATCACTGATTCAGGCTTCCAACTTTATCGAGACAATCGAGACCCGTCAGGGATTAAAAGTTGCATGTCCGGAAGAGATCGCCTACCATAATGGATGGATTCAAAAAGATCAGTTACTTGCATTGGCGCAACCGATGATTAAAAACCAGTATGGTCAATACCTGATCCGGTTAGCTGCAGAGTAATTACAAATCAGAAAAACCAAAAATGAAAGTTATTAAGACAGATATTCCTGAAGTATTGATCTTTGAACCTGATGTATTTGGCGACCATCGCGGATATTTCTTCGAGTCGTTTCGCCAGGATATATTTGAAAAGGAGGTCGGGAATATCCAATTTGTCCAGGACAACCAGTCGAAATCGGGATTCGGCGTTTTACGGGGTCTTCATTTTCAAAAACCGCCTGCAACACAGGCCAAACTGGTACAGTGTTTACAGGGAGAAGTGCTGGATATCGCGGTTGACATCCGGATTGGCTCACCAACCTATGGAAAACATGTTGCGGTTAAGCTTTCGGAAGCCAACCATCGCCAGCTTTATATTCCCAGGGGATTTGCGCATGGATTTGTGGTGCTCAGTGAAGAAGCTGTATTTTCATATAAATGTGACAATTACTATAATCCGTCAGCTGATGGGGGACTGGCATGGAACGATCCTGATATTAATATCGACTGGATTCTTACATCCGATGAGGTTAAACTATCAGAAAAAGATAAAAAACAACCATCTTTGATGCAAATTACTCATTTTGATTACGAAAATTTCAGATAAGTAGTTGTATGAAGCTTAATCTAAACAAACGACTATGAGAAATGCATTGAAATTTTTTATCATATTCAGCTTACTGACGGCAACGTTTTATGGATGCAAAAAAGGAGCCACCACGCCCGATCCGGTGGTTCCTGATACCACAAAACCAACCATTTCGATCGTAAAACCCACCGCAGGACAGGCATTCATTCCCGGAAATACGATTACTTTTCAGGCAACTTTCGCAGACAATGTAAAGATCAGTAGCTATGACATTTCGGTTACCAATTTGCCTCCGGTTGGGTTTATCTTAAAAAATGTTCCGGTACCTGTTCCGTGGAGCTATACAAAAGGTTTAACAAGCTTTGGTTCAAACATTAAACAACAGGAAATCAACCTTAGCGATATTTCGATACCCCTTTTGATCAATACAAATCCGGTTGCAACAGGTAAATACTATTTTAAAGTTTCCTGTGTTGATGGTTCAAATAATACAGTTTCAACCACGATTGAAATCTATATCAATTAGAGCCTTTACGGCACAATTGCAGTTGCATTCACAATATCATAGAATAACCGGTTAACAGCCGGTTATTTTTTTGACCAATAGTGACCTGGTGAGTGTCCAGAATCCAAAAACACACCCGGTCACTAACAAATTTAAGCTTCCTTAAGGTGATTTTACAACACCGCCTCTCCCACTTTAAGTTTTTTCATGTAAGTTTGTAACATTCAAATAAATCCGTCTATGACTGGCACAGATCATCCGTTTAAAAAATACATCAAAATATTCTGGAGTATCTTCGGAATTGGTATCCTATTGATTGTCATACTATTTTCACTTGTGGCAAATGGCAAGCTTGGTTTTATGCCTACATTGACAGAGCTTGAAAACATTGAATCGTCACTGGCATCCGAGGTCTATTCGAGCGACAATGTTGTGATGCGTAAGTTTTTCTACAAGGAGAACCGGTCATATGTCCCCTATGAGCAAATCAGTCAGAATGTAATTAAGGCACTTATTGCAACAGAAGACGAGCGTTTTTATTCCCATTCAGGAATCGATATTAAAGGATTATTTCGGGTTGCCAAAGGGATTATTATCAGAGATGAAAGTTCAGGAGGCGGAAGTACAATCAGTCAGCAACTGGCCAAGATGCTGTTTCCCCGCGAGGAGATGGACAGTAAAAAAGACCTTGCATTCCGGAAATTCAGGGAGTGGATTATAGCCGTAAAACTCGAACGTAATTTCACAAAGGAAGAGATACTTACGATGTACCTCAACAAATTCGACTTCTTAAATCTTGCCGTTGGAATAAAATCTGCATCGGAGATCTACTTTGGTATCACACCAGATAAACTTACGATGGAACAAGCTGCCATGCTGATCGGTATGGCAAAAAATCCATCGCTTTACAATCCGTTGCGACGTCCTGAATTAGTCAAACAGCGCAGAAATATTGTACTTAATCAGGTTCGGAAATTCGGATCAATTTCGAAATCGGAGTATGATGCACTGAAGGTGAAAGGCCTGGAACTTAATTACCATAAAGAGGACTTTAAATCGAGCCCGGGGACTTATTTCACGGAATACCTGCGAACCATTCTGATGTCTCAGAAACCTGACCGGGAGAAATATGGCGCCTGGCAGAACCAACAGTTTCACGAAGATTCGCTTGAATGGGAAACGAATCCGCTTTACGGTTGGTGCCATAAAAATCTAAAATCTGACGGAACACCTTATAATATCCATTCGGATGGATTGAAGATCTATTCAACGATTGACATGCGCATGCAAACGTATGCCGAATATGCGATAAAACAACACCTTAGTATTGAAATTCAACCTGTTTTCAACAAACGAATCAAGATATTACGCAATCCTCCATTCCCGAATTCAATGACCGACGAAGAGGCGAATAACCTGCTTAATTTTTCAGTCAAACAAAGTGAACGGTACCGTCAACTCCGAAGTCAGGGTATGAAACAGGATCAGATCACAAAAGAGTTCAGTAAACCGGCAGAGATGACTGTATTCAGCTGGCGCGGGGAGATTGATACGACAATGACACCGCTCGATTCGGTAAAATATACGCTTGGTTTCCTGCGGTCGGCAATGATGACCATGGAGACAAAAACAGGCCATGTAAAAGCATGGGTTGGCGGACCAAATTATAAATATTTCATGTACGACATGGTGAAGTTAGGGAAAAGGCAGGTCGGATCGACTGTGAAACCTTTCCTTTACACACTAGCTATGCAAAACGGATATTCACCTTGCACGCTGGTTCCGAATGCAGAACAGACTTTTTACCTGGCCGACGGGACTACCTGGACTGCCAAAAACTCTGGCCATACTGATTACGACGGACGAATGGTGACTTTAAAATGGGGACTTGCCAATTCTGTCAATCAGGTATCAGGATGGGTGATGAAACAGTTTAATCCGCAATCAATGGCCAATATGATGCGAAAACTTGGAATTACGAGCCCTATCGATGCCGTCCCTTCGATGTTCCTTGGGACTTCGGATGTGAGTATCTATGAGATGGTCGCGGCTTATGGCACCTATGCCAACAATGGCGTTTATACGAAACCAATCTTTGTTACAAGAATTGAGGATAAGAACGGCAATATTCTTTCCCGTTTCTCCCCGGAACACCACGACGCCATAGATGCAAAAACGGCGTTCCTGATGCTCAACCTTATGGAAGGAGTTGTAAATGAAGGAACAAGCGCAAGGCTTCGTCGGGCAGGACTCATCTATGGAGGATTAACCGCAGATATCGCCGGAAAAACAGGAACCACCCAGAATCAATCGGACGGATGGTTTATGGGCGTTACTCCCGAATTGGTTACTGGCGTCTGGACAGGTGGCGAT
>JANXZJ010000011.1 GCA_025355585.1 Mariniphaga sp.
AATTTTAGTATCCATCGTCATTCGTTTTAAATTATATAACAAATGTAATGACGAAATATGCCGGATAATAACTAAAATAAAACAAGAACTTACGAAAATCAAACACCTCTGATTTAAACTTGATTTAGTTTAAATCAGAGATGTTGAATCCGGAACCTTGTGTTCCAGACTTAAAACTTATTTAACTGTGACTTCCAGGTTACCTGCTTTTAATCCTTCAGCGGTAGCTTTTATGTTGACTTTCCCCGACGTCGTTTCAGGACGTACAATCGCCAGACAGACTCCCATGTAAGTTTTTCTTTCGGGATGCTGAAAGCTTGCAAGATCCGTCGGACTTCCATTTCCAACTCCGGCCAGTTTACCCTGCCCGGAAATTTCAAATTTCACTTTCACGTCATCGGCATAAGGAATTACATTTCCATCGGCATCGACCACTTCTGTTTTAATGTATGCGAGGTCATTACGGCTGGCCCTGATCACGTTTCTGTCGGCAGTTAACCTGATCGCCGCGGGCGCACCTACGGTTTTTATAGTTTGTGAAGCGGTCTCCCTGCCATTGTCGTAGCAGCGCGCAACGAGTGTACCCGGTTCGTAAGGTACTTCGAATGTTGCAGTAATTGAATTCTCGCCGTCAACGGCCTGTTCTCCTATGACTTTGCCATTCAGCTCGAGTTTTACAAGTTTGCTGCGTGTATAAACATGCACCTGCAATTTTTCTTTGTCGTGACCCGGCCAGCTCCAGCTTTTCAATTCATCGGGCCAGCCCCAAGGACTTACAATTTCTTTCATTCCGGCAGGAACCGGACGGTGGACAAGCATTTCTACCAGACTTTTCCGCCATACCACCAACTGATGAGAATACCTGGGTTTCATGTTTCCGATCAGATCAATATCACCCTGGTAATCGTTAAATACCGGCCAGGGATCCCTGTTAAAAAACACACCTAGTCCATCTCCAACCTGTTTCTCTTTTGCGGGAACATCCGGAACGAGCCGTGAATATCCCACTCCGGCTTCGCCCAGGTAATCCATCACCACCCAGGCAAAATTACCGATCACGTATGGAAGTTTTTCAACCATCTTCCAGTTATCAAGTGCATATAACGGCATAAATTCGGTTGCAACCATCACGCGGTTCGGGTATTTTACATGATCCTCTTCGTACCTTTTATACATGTAGTTATACCCAACCGCATCGAGCATATCCATATGCGGATGCGATTTGTCCCACCGGCTTTTTTGACCTCTCATTGCTGCAAAATCATTAAAGCCTTCGGTTACTGCACGGGTTTGATCCAACCGACGGACTTCGTCTGTGAGATTTTTGGCGATCCGAATGCCTGCAGTGTCGAGTGCTTCACTTATTTCGTTTCCGATACTCCACATCACCACTGAAGGATGGTTACGGTCGCGAAGTACCATCATTTCCAAATCTTTCTGCCACCATTCCTTAAAGGATTTCGAATAGTCGTCCGGAGAAACTTTTGCCTTTTCCCAATTGTCAAAGATTTCATCGATTACGAGGATTCCAAGACTATCGCATACATGCAACAGGTAAGGCGAAGGGGGATTGTGGCTGCATCGGATGGCATTGTATCCGGCATTTTTAAAGATTTCCATTTTCCGTTCTTCCGCGCGGTTGACCAAAGCGGATCCGAGCGGTCCGTTATCGTGGTGGAGACATCCACCCTTGAGTTTAATGGTCTTTCCGTTGATGGTTAAGCCATTTGTCGCATCAATTTTAATGGTACGGATTCCGAAAGAAGTTTTTGTGAAATCCGCTTCTTTGTTGTTATCGAACACTGTAATATTGGCTGAATAAAGTTTTGGAGTATCAACCGACCAAAGCTTCGGATTGCTCACAGTTGCCTGGTTTTCAATATTGATTTTAGCATCGGGTAAAACCGTGGCCTTACTTTCTGCATTTCCAACGACGTGTCCAGCAGGATCAACGATTTCAACTTTCACTGTTACGGTTCTCTTTTCCTTGCCGGAGTTTACAAGCGTGGTTGCAACATTTACTGCTGCCGAATTTTCGCTGACCACCGGTGTTTTTATATTTACTCCCCAGACGCCGATATGTACCGGATTAACAAGGGTAAGCCAGGTGTGCCTGTAAATTCCCGATCCGGAGTACCAGCGGGCTGTTTTGCCTTCATTCTTAACCTGAACGGCAATTGTATTGTTTTGTCCTGCCGGATTGAGGTAAGGGGAAATATTGTAATAAAACGAGGTATAGCCATAAGGATGATTTCCAACGTGTTTTCCATTGATCCAAACA
>JANXZJ010000033.1 GCA_025355585.1 Mariniphaga sp.
CAGATGGACGGTATTTTAACAAGAAATGTAAAAGACTTTAAAAGCTCGAAGATTCCTGTAATGACGCCGGAAGAATTCCTGAAATCAAACAGGTAACAAAAAGTATGCGCAGTGACCGGGTGACTGTTCATGATTTGGACAGTCACCCGGTCACTTAACTTAAAGCTAAATCACTTCCACCCTCCCCCAAGTGCACGATAGAGCGAAACCACTGCATTTAGCTGTTGCAACTGGTCATTCACACTGTTTAACTGGGCCGATAAGAGGCTTGTTTGGGCATTGAGTACTTCGGTATAATTGGCAGAACCATAGGTGAGCAGTTCTTTTGTGTAGTCAACCGACTTAACCAAAGCCTCGAGTTGCAACTTACGCAAAGCTATTTTTTGAACAGACGATTCGTAGGAGCCCAAAGCATTGTGCACTTCCTGTCCGGCTTTTAACAAGGCATTCCGGAAGTTGATCAGCGCCTCTTCCTGTTGCGCCTGTGCAACCCGTAGTCGGGTAATATTCAATCGCTTGTTAAAGATCGGCTGAACCAATCCGCCGATCACATTGGCAGCAAACGATTTCGGATCGATCAACTGACTCAGATCGGTAGCGGCAAATCCAGCCGAGGCAGTCAGTGTCAGCGATGGGTAAAAGCTCGCATGGGCGTTATTGGTGATCTCGAAAGCGTTCATCACGCTAAACTCTGCCTGCATCACATCGGGACGATTGTCGAGCAGTTGAGCCGGAACACCTGTTGTCAAAACTGATGACAACGTTTGTTCGTCGATTTTTCCGCGTTCGATGGTTCCGGGCGTACGTCCCAGTAAAAGACAAAGGGTATTTTCGGTCTCACGGATTTGTTGATCAAGATCCGGAATGGTTACTTCGGTAGCATAACGGTTCGCTTCGCTCTGAACGACTGCAGCACCGGTTACTTTACCGCTTTCCTTCAGGACCTTAATCGTTTCAAACAAATCAATGTTGTTTTTCACCGTTTGCCGTGTGATGACAAGTTTCGCATCCAATCCGACAAGGCTGTAATAAGTCGATGCAATCGTAGCAATCAGTCGCGTCTGTACTGCTTTTTGACCCGCATCGCTGGACAATAAGTTGGCATAAGCTGCACGTTTCGAACTGCGCAATTTGCCCCACAGGTCGATCTCCCAGCTTGCTTCGAGTCCAAGCTGGTAGCTGTTTACCTCACGCGGCCCATCGGGATAAATCGACTCCGGGTTACGAATATAGTTTACAGTTCCTTTGCCATTGATACCGGGCAACAGGGCGGCCCTGCTCTGCGAAAAATAAGCCTCAGCTTCATAAACCCGTTGCACTGCAATCAACAAATCGGGGTTGTGGTCTAATCCTTCCTGGATAAGTTGTTGAAGGTAAGCCTCTGTGAAGAGCTCGCGCCACGGCTTGCTGGCCATGGTTGCCGTATCGGTAGTCGCCGAACTGCCATAAAGTTTGTCGGTATTGACGGTATCGCGCTTGAATTGACGGGAAGTGTTGCACGAATACAACGCTCCGGCAAATCCGGCTATCAGGATGATATATTTAATTGAAATTGTTCTCATTTTTACTTTTCTGATTTGTCTTTTCAAACTATTCTTCAACATCATCAAACCCTGAAACTTCAACGGGTTCGGGTTTATTAATTTTTTCCTGAAGGGTTTGGAAGATCACAAACATGGCCGGGATCACGAGGATTCCGATCATTGTTCCGATGAACATACCACCCACAGCGCCAACCCCGATCGAACGGTTTGCATTGGCGCCGACGCCACTACCGATCACCAATGGGATCAATCCAAATATAAATGCGAATGACGTCATCAGGATTGGTCGTAAACGGGCGGTGGCCCCTTCGATGGCCGCTTGCACGATGCTCATTCCGCGGTGACGACGTTGCAACGAGAACTCAACAATCAGAATGGCATTCTTTGCCAGCAACCCTATCAGCATGATCAGGGAGATTTGCAGGTAGATGTTATTTTCGACGCCCATTATTTTGGCGAAGATAAATGCACCCGCTATTCCGATTGGCAACGATACGATGATTGAAAGGGGTAAGATAAAACTCTCATACTGTGCCGCAAGCAGAAAGTAAACGAAGATCACACTTAGCAAAAAGATCAGGATCGATTGATTTCCCGAAGCCATCTCCTCGCGGGTCAACCCTGAGAATTCGTAGCCGTATCCTTGCGGCAGTGTTTGAGCGGCTACTTCCTGGGCTGCCTTAATAGCATCACCCGAACTGAAACCGATGTTAGGAGCACCAGTAACGGCAATTGAGGTGTACATGTTGAACCGGGTAATATTCTCCGGACCAAAAACCCTTTTCAATGAAATAAATTCGGTAATCGGAGCCATCTCGCCGTTTGAAGTACGCACAAAGATTTTGTTCAGATCGTCGGGGTTTCCACGATATTGGGGATCAGCCTGAACCATAACGCGGTATTGTTTCCCGAAGCGGTTAAAATCGGATGCATAAAATCCGCCGACGTATCCCTGCAACGATGATAAAACTGAACTGACAGAAATACCCGATTGTTTGCAAAGGGCGGCGTTCACTTCCACCTGGTATTGCGGAAAGTTGGTATTGAATGCGGTAATTGCATACTGAATCTCCGGACGCTGGTTCAAAGCTGCCAGGAACTGACGCGCATTTTGTTCAAATTGCTTAATGTCTCCCCCGGTTTTGTCTTCCAGTTTAAGCTCGAACCCACCCGAAATACTGAACCCGGGGACCATTGGGGGTGTGAAGATAATGACTTTCGCCCCTTTAATCTGGGAAGTCATCCCATATAGTTTTCCAATAATAGTATTGATATCCTGACCTTTCTCTTTTCTTTCTTCGAAAGGTTTCAGACTGCAAATTAACATTCCGTATGAACTGCCCTGTCCGCTGATCAGCGAATTTCCCACAATCGCCGTTCTCGCTTCCATTTCAGGAATACGGCTGAAGATTTCATCGACCTGCGACACCACCTTTTTGGTCTGCTCCATGGATGTTGAAGGAGGAAGACTGATGTCAACAAACATTCGGCCCGTATCTTCGGACGGAACGAAACCGGTTGGAGTAGTTTTCATCAGGAGCCATAAGCCACTGGAAAAAAGGATGATCATTGCAACAGCAACCCATTTGCGGGCCATAAAGAAGTGTGTTGTCTTTTTATAGCGGGAGGTCATGGCATCGAACGAAACATTGAAGGCAGCATAAAACCGGACCATGATACCTTTGTTATGCAATGCGTTTTCGCTGTGTGGTTTCAGGAATATTGCGCAAAGAGCAGGACTGAGTGTCAATGCATTGATAGCTGAAATGACGATGGCGACGGCAAGCGTAATCCCGAACTGTTTGTAGAATACGCCCGTCGTTCCTGTAATAAATGTTACAGGAATGAATACAGCCGACATTACTAAGGTGATTGAAACGATGGCCGTGGAGATTTCATCCATCGCTGTAACTGCAGCTTCTTTCGCATTTTTTGCCCCCTGGTCGAGTTTGGCATGAACCGCCTCGACGACGACAATGGCATCATCGACCACAATTCCAATGGCAAGTACCAGGGCAAACAAAGTGAGCATGTTGATCGTAAATCCAAACAGGTTCAGAAAGAAGAAAGTACCTATAATGGCCACCGGTACCGAAATAGCGGGAATCAGCGTCGCCCTGAAATTCTGGAGGAATACAAATACTACAATAAATACAAGGACGAATGCTTCGAGCAAGGTACGTAGCACTTTCGAAATTGAGCTGTCGAGAAACTCATTGGCATCCACCAAAATATCGTATTTTACACCGGTTGGAAAGGTCTTCGAGGCCTCGTCAAGTACCTTTTTAGCTTCTATAATCACATTACGGGCATTCGATCCTGGCGCCTGAAAAACAGCCATTGCAATACCCGGTTTATTCATGGAAGTGGTTGCAATCGAATAATTCAAAGCACCCATTTCAACGCGGGCCACGTCTTTCAGGCGCAGTGTATTGCCATTTTTATCCGCTTTTATAACAACATTCTCAAATTCTTCGGGCTGGGCAAGCTTCCCTTTATACTTAAGAATATATTCAAACGATTGTCCATTCGATTCGCCCAGGCGTCCCGGAGCGGCTTCAAGGTTTTGTTCACTCAGGGCCGTGATCACATCCGAAGGTATCAAACCATAGGTCGACATTACGTCAGGCTTCAGCCAGATACGCATCGCATAATCTTTGGCACCAAAAACCATTGCCTCTCCTACACCTGTTACACGCTGAATCTGCGGTAACAAATTGATTTTACTATAGTTTTGAAGGAATGTCTCATCGAATTCGCCTTTTTCGCTAAACAAGGTAAACACCATCAACATACTGTTCTGGCGCTTGGCGGTGATCACACCGGCTCGCGTGACCTCAGCCGGAAGCAGACTGTTGGCACGTGCCACACGGTTTTGGACATTCACAGCCGCCATGTCGGCATTTGTTCCTTGTTTGAAGAATACTTCGATGGATGCCGAACCGTTGTTATTGGCGGTCGAAGCCATATAGGTCATGTTTTCCACCCCGTTGATTTGCTCTTCGAGCGGGATTACAACACTTTTCAGTACTGTTTCGGCGCTGGCTCCCGTATAGGATGCAGATACACGGATCGTCGGAGGTGCAATATCGGGGTACTGCTCTATTGGCAGTGTGATCAACCCCAGCACCCCCAGGATGACAATTATAATTGAGATAACCGATGATAGAATCGGTCGTTCTATAAATCTTCTGAACATGTTCGTCTATGTTTATTTTTTAACCTGGTTGTCTGCCGGCATATTTTCGGAAAGATTTCCTGTTTCTACCACTTTGGGTTTGATCTCGGTATCGTTACGTAATGCAGCAATTCCCTCCAGTACGACCTGGTCGCCAGCTTTCAATCCGCTGGTCACAACGTAAGAATCTTTAAGGTTACCGACCAGCACTTCTATTTCAGTATTATGAACTTTATTGCCCTCACCCACCACATAGACAAAGTGTTTGCCTTGTAATTCGTAGGTCGTTTTCTGTGGAATGATAATCGCAGAATCAACGTATTGCGGAATACGTACCAGTCCGCTTCCTCCGCTGCGCAATAGCCCATCAGAGTTTGGAAAGCTTGAACGAACATTGATTGCACCCGTCTGTGGATCAACCAATCCACTTGCAGTCTCAATACGCCCAGGTTTGTCATACACCGAGTTATCTGCCATAATCAACAAAACAGCAGGAAGTTTGGTGAATTTTTCCTGAAGGTTTTTCCCTTCCAGACCCTTGGTGATTGCGAGAAACTCTTTTTCATTGAATGAAAAGTAGGCATACATATTAACTGTATTCGAAACCGTTGTAAGCGGTTCGACAGTTGAACTACTCACCAGGCTACCAACCCTGAATGGAAAGGTTCCGATGGTTCCTTCCGCAGGACTTGTAATCCGGGTGTATTGAAGGTTTGCATTTGCATTTTCAAGATTTGCCCTGGCCTGAGCCAATTGGGCTTCTTTTGATTTCAGTGTAGACTCAACTGATTGGAGATCAAACTTGCTGATAATGTTCTTTTCAACGAGTGGTTTGGTTTTTTCAACATTGACCTGTGCGATAATTATATCGGCTTCAGCGACTTTTACCTGGGCTTCGGCTGACCGGACCATTGCCTGGATATCATTGGCATTCAAGCGGAAAAGCACCTGTCCTTTTTTCACAACAGCACCTTCGTCAACAAGGATCTGCTCGATGTACCCGGCAATTTTCGACCTGATTTCAACAGTCTGCTGCCCCTCGAGTTTTGTAGGGTAATCTTTAAAAAGCTGGGTCGATTGAGGCTTAACCGCAATTACCGGATATTCTTTTATCATACCGGCACTTCCTGGTTGCCCCGCTTTGGGTTTGTTGCTGCAAGAGATCGCTATCGCCATCATTAAAATGATTCCCAGCTGCCCAATTTTCATAGTTGTATTCATATTGATTTTATGTGTAATTTTCATTTTGGTTGATTAAGTCCACAATTAATAAATTCCTCTTCTGCTCCTCCATTTTCATGAATTGTCCCAAGCACATTCCTAAATACTTTGAGGTCGGTTTCTGAAACTCCTGAAAGTAATTTCCCTGATAACTCAGATGCAATTTCCTTCATTTGGTTTAATATCTCAAAACCTCTTTTCGTGAGAATCAGGTTCTTTTTCCTTTTGTCTTCTTTGTTTGTAAGCCTGACAACATATTGATTTTCAAGTAAGCTATTGATTTGGCGAACGATGATCGATTTGTCTTTTTGAAGCTGGTTCGCCAGGTCCTGTTGAATCAGATCGCAATTAGCATTCAACAGATGCAAAATAACAAACTGGTCCAACGTAAGTTTAATTTCCTTCTCCTTGAATTCAAAAACCAGTTGGTTTCTGAAAACCCTAAGACTTTGCCCCAACAAGTATCCAAGTGGTATGTTTAATTCCATTCACTAATTTTAATTCCCGGCAAAAATAGTCCGAATTAGTTGACTTTGACAACTAATAATATTAAGTAAACATTAAGGATGATAAATGGCGGATATTATTCTCCAAAACCTTTTTTCTGAATCTGTTTGTGAAGATTTGGGATTTCCTTCAAAGCTGCAGAACCATACCAGGGATGTAGTTCCAGAATAAGTGTGCCCGCTTTTACTGCAGGATCGGTCGATGCTAGCTGCCTGGCTTCTTCAACCGTGGCCACATCGAAGATGTAAATTCCCCTCAATGGCTCATCATCCGTAAAAGGGCCAGCAAGGATCAGTTTACCTTCTTCAGACATCCTCGTAATATTTTTCAGATGAGCCTTAAATAATTCTTCCCTTTGGAGTGAATCAGTCAGTTTAACCGGACCGGCTTTAAGAAAAGCGATTACATAACTTTTCATCCCTATTTCATCAGCTCCAAGTTTTGCAGCTAATTCAGCATTAAACCTAACGGGGGAAGTTGGTTTCTGTTGCGAATTTGCCTGAAAGACTGACATCGTCAAAAGGGTAAAAAGAAGTAATTGTAGTTTCATCTTCATCTATTTTTAATGATAACATGCTACCCTGAAAATTGTTGTTATGGATATTCCGGAAATAATTGATAAACAACATTAAGGTGTCATTTAAAAACGCAATTTAAACCTTTATCCGTTAACCTTTTCTTCTCACTTAACCTCTGTTACATCACCAAGTACTTTCTGAAACAATCGCGCACAAAGACCTAAAAGACCAGAATGGTCGTCAATTTCGGAGATTTCGATCCGGACAATGCTCGATATTTTCTCAAGACAATCCTGGTTCAAAGTTTGTTGGATCGGCGTCAGGATGAATTGCTGTGCTTTTGAAATGGGTCCGCCAAGCACAATAATTTCAGGGTTCAATAATTGAATCAAAACCGCCAACCCTTTGCCAAATGAGTTACCCACCTTGTTTAAGATAGAGATCGAAAACTCATCGCCCGCACGGGCTGCATTAACCACATCCTCAGGATTAAGCGTGGAGAGATTATCCTTAAAACGGGTTGTTAATTGCGTTATAGTGCCATCTTCTATTCCACTAATGGCCATATTCAGAATACTTTGCGAAGAAGCAATGGTTTCGAGACATCCTCTTTTTCCGCAGTAGCACAGAATACCGTTCTCTTCGAGCTTGATGTGGCCAAATTCCCCGGCAAACCCAGTCGATCCACCATATAACTGACCATTGAGTATCATTCCCAATCCCAGTCCCCAGCTCCAATTGATCACCAACGCATTGCGTGAATCCTGTGCTTTGCCAAATATAAATTCACCAAGCGCCTGCATTCTGGCGTCGTTGTCGATATAAATGGTCTTGCCAAACCTCTTTTTTAAGGTTTTGCCAATGTTTTGATATGCCTCATTTTTGATTGCATAATTGATTCCTGTTACAGAATTGACAAGGCCCGGCATATATACACCAACAGCCACAATCTTTGAATCGTCGATCCGTGCTTCATGAATCAATTCCATCGAAACAGTATGAAGTTTTTCAGCTAAATCGGGGTGATTTACATTTGTTTGTACGGTTCGCACTTCGGTAACGAGCTCGTTATGACTGTTGAAGATCGCTATTTTTGCACTATAATGCTCAATACCAATGGTGATTACATAAAAAGCTCCGGCGACAAGACTATATAAGGCAGGTTTGCGTCCGCCACGTGAGTCGCCGATACCACTTGTCATCACAGCTCCCAGTGCAATCAACTCATCAAGCAACGTTTTGGTCGTTGGAAGGCTGACACTTATCTTTTGACTTACTTCAGCTGCCGATACAAATCGCTCCTCGTAGAGGTATCTAAGTACCATCTTCCTGAGTCGGTAACGTTTTAGATTATTAATTGATAAATGTTTAGCCTCTTCTTTTGTAATCAGAATCATAATTCCGTTTGGTTGTATATTCGAACGGCAATTTAGAAATTATTCACCTTAATAAAAACATTTCTAATCTATTCTTCTGATATTTATTTTTTTATAAAGAAGCGGGTGCTTTTGAAGAACTGGGGTATTACGGTCATTTAATCACCTATTTATATTCCAACTTTCGAATGGTCTCAATGTCAAATTATCTGATTAAAACCTGATATTGTACTTGAGCTTAAACCGTAATGCACTTTCATTCATCACATAACGCTCCAACGGCTTCGAAAGGTTTGAGGTCCATGCTACAATAATTTCGTTTCCGGGTTTGACGATCCACTGAAATCTTGACTGCACTCCAATGGTCTTCGAGCTGTTGTCGTACTGAAAATAGTTGTACCACGTAATATCGGGACTAAATAGAATATTGGCATTGACCTGATAGATACGGGTGGTAAATTCACCCTCAGGAAGACTTACCTCATTCTGTTTGTACTTTGCCCCAATAAATAATGGTACCGCCACCTTGTAATTGGCTCCGATGGAAAAGTCCTTCCTGTAACCATTATAAAAATCGCCCCAGACAAATGAGCAATCACCAGCGAAATTGCGGCTTCCGGCAGTCAGTAACTTCAAAGAATGACGGTAAAATTCATATTCCCCGATTGGAATTACATAAGTTGAAAAGATTTTAAACTCCTGTTCAAGATTCTCGAAGCTCTGACTGATCGAATATGAAAATTCTTCACCCGATTTAAACCGGAGGCTTAGCGGAGAAAAATCTATTGATCTTGTTTCGAGCACATTCGAAAAGTTAACGATATGATCGAAGCCGATTCCTGTGTAGACTTGCAAGAGTCCCCATTTGTTAGGCCGGGGTCCGATTTTAATATTTCCATACGACTCTTTGATATTGGTACGGGGAACAAAGCCCATTCCTGCCACGAAATTCCCACCAATCTCGTGGTGTCCCAGACTGAACGAGAGAAAGTCGTTTGGATAAGTAATCGTTCCACCCCACGATAAATCATTATCTGATAAACCTTTGGTAATCGACTTCAGCCCGAATAAAATCAATGCCAGGTTCTTATTGCCGTGAAGTTTCGATGTAGCAAGTTTTAAATCAATACCTCCGACAAAGTTTTCGGCCGGAGAAACTGCATTTCCGTAAGTGCCTATCACGCCAATCGACGATTCAGGTCCGATGTTTCGCGAAATCCTGGCAACCGAAAAGTTTGAATTCCCCACTGAACGGTCGTCGTTGACATGCATCACACCCAGGTTCCATTTACCAATCGTTCCAACAAGTTTACCGGCATAATTGATTTGTAATGGCAACCCATTGCTATCCAATCCCATCCGGCGCGAAAAGAATGGAATAATACCTTTCCCGTAAGGATTTAAATCATCACCTTGAATTCCGAAAGAAAAATGGTTCGATCCATCGAGAAAAAAGTCCCGCTTTTCAGGAAAAAGAAGACTGAAACGAGTGAGGTTAATCTGCCGGTCATCGACTTCTGTTTCAGCAAAATCGGTGTTGATTGATAACGAAGACTTTAAACTTGGGGTAATCTGGTAAAACATGTCCAATCCGCCATCAACATGGTATTTATTCTTGATGTTGCGTTTTGTGTCCATTCCTCCGATGACATAAGGTGACATATCCAATCCAATTCCCTGCGTAATATTCTGAATTCCTTCAATTAATCCGGCGTCAGAGACCTGAAATTTATAGCTGTTGATATTTGCGGTTGGCCAGTATGATGATTCGAGTTTCCGCTTGATGTGCCGGATAAATTTGATTCCCCATGTCGTTTGGTTCTTGTCGAAACCTATTGTTTTAAAGGGTATTGCCATCTCGGCTTCCCAGCCATCGTCAACAATCCGGGCTTTTCCTTCCCACAGTCCATCCCATTCTTTATTGAAAACTGCACCATTCTCGCTAATCGTAGCATCACCGATCGAACCACGTGGCCCGATCTGAAACCAGTATCCATTGCGATGATCGAGGTAAGTATCCAGAATAACCTGAATCCGGTCATCATTTCCCAAACTTACATCACGCGCCATCTCTTTGGCCGTGATCTTTTTAGGATCGTCGTAACATTTAATGCCAACATAGAGATGACTGGCATCGTAACAAACGTAAAACAGGGTCTTTTCGGAAACAGGTTGACCAATATTGGGCTCACGCTGAAAAAGTTCATCGACCTGGGCAGCATTGATCCACGCTTCGTCGTTTAACCGTCCGTCAATTGTGGGTGATTTTGAAACATAAACTCCTTTTATAGCGGGTTGCGCAATGGTCAATGTTGATATAAGAAGAAAAAGCGGTAGAAATCGCAACGAACAACTCATGATATGGGTCTAATTTAATAATCTTTCGAACCCTAATAAATTGTTCTTAACCTGTTCATTCAGTAACAGATAATTTAGAGAAAATTTGAAGGATTGCATAGCCAGAAGGCGTTTAATTTAGGTGCTGAAAATACAAAAAAATAGTACTATTATGCATCACTAAGAATAAAGCAATTGAAACAAAAGTGCATATGATAGTAAGCCGAATAATTCAATTGGAAAGTATACCAGGTGCAGCCCTTCAATG
This sequence comes from Mariniphaga sp., assembly GCA_025355585.1. GTDB lineage: Bacteria > Bacteroidota > Bacteroidia > Bacteroidales > Prolixibacteraceae > JAAFHB01. Next base: position 10,950 of record JANXZJ010000033.1, read on the forward strand.
ACGTTAAAATGAAAGGAAAAGGCTGAATTCCTTTATTAGTTAATTCTCTGGAATTTATATAATTACATTTTTATTTTTCTGAGTCCGTATTTAGGCGTTCCTACGTGCGCTGTTAGAAACGCGAACGTGCGGACGTAGAAATGCATACATGCGGACACACGATTCCGGCATTGAATTTGCAAAATCATAAATGCGGAAAACAGAAAGCATTGAAATAAAGAACATCGAAACATAGGATTCTATGGATTGTTACAAATCAACATCTTTTCGATTGATTTTAGTCTTTGCCTGAACCCGTTTTGACTCAAGCCTCCTTTCAACAGATGCCTTGGTCGGTTTTGTTTGATGTCGTTTTTTACGTGGGGTAAGTGCCTTTTCAATAAGCAGATAAAACTTTTCAATTACATTCTCTTTGTTCTTAAGCTGAGAACGCTCCTTCTGCGAAACAAGGATTAGCTCACCAATATTATTGATTTTATTGATCAGCTTATCAGAAATAATCGCCTTTTCGTCATCAGTCAGCAAACCAGAGCTTGCAACATGAAAACGCAATTCAACTTTTGTACTCACCTTGTTTACATTTTGGCCTCCTGGCCCTCCACTTCGCGAAGCCTGAAAAACAAATTCATCCTGAAAGTCTCTGTCACGAATGTCCATTTTTACTAATTTTCCACAATTCTAAGCAAAAAAACGGTTGGGTGATTGTTATATTTCAGGAACATGTTTTGAGGCATCGAAAAGTGTCCTAATTTTGAAGAAGAAACAGATAAAGAATTATTATAATAGAAAAGGATGGACATTAAAATTGAATCAAGCTGGAAAGAGCATCTTAAGGAAGAGTTCGAAAAACCGTATTTCACCGATTTAACCAGTTTTGTCAAAGCGGAATATACCACACAAAAGATATATCCTCCCGGAAAGCTGATTTTTAATGCATTCGAAAAATGTCCTTTCGACAAGGTGAAAGTGGTCATCCTGGGGCAGGATCCTTACCATGAACCGGGGCAGGCACATGGACTCTGCTTTTCAGTCCCCGATGGTATCAGCTTACCACCTTCGCTTCAAAATATCTTCAAAGAGATTAAAAACGACCTGGAAATACCGGTTCCAAAATCAGGAAACCTTGAACGCTGGGCTGAACAAGGGGTATTTTTACTCAATGCAACACTTACTGTACGGGCGCATCAGGCAGGTTCGCATCAGAAAAAAGGTTGGGAAACGTTCACTGACAATGTGATTCGAATGCTTGCCGACTCCGGAGAACATCTTGTATTTCTGCTTTGGGGAGCTTACGCACAAAGAAAAGGTGAACTGATCAACACCAACAAACACCTGGTATTAAGCTCGGTTCACCCTTCTCCATTATCAGCCCACAGGGGATTCTTCGGAAATCATCAGTTTAGCAAAGCCAATGAGTACCTTTTCGCCTATGGGAAAAAACCTATTAATTGGTAGACAATTAAGTTAATTTATTCAGCATTATAACCACCATTTCTTTGGTTACGATCTTTCCGAAAGCGGCGCCGGCGGCCACAAGATGAGGCGTTTTCAAATGAACATCGAGGTGTTCTTTGCTCTGCCAGTTTTCAATAAATGTAAATCTCCCCGGATTTGTGGTGTCCTGGTAAAGATCATAACTGATGCAACCCTTTTCTTTTCTGGTTGGTTCGATCAATCCAAGGCATACAGATTTTAATTCTTCTGCCCTATCAGCAGAAGTTTCGGCAATTGCCACAACATTTAAAGAGTTTGCGCTCATTTTCTTTGTTTTTTGTGTGAATGATAAAAGTGTCGACGAAGCCGGTACAAGAGCTGCCAACACAGCAGTTCCGGTGGAGAATTTCAGGAAATTACGTCTGTTAATAGTCATGATCTGAAAATTTTGGTTAAACAATATATTTTTCTGCTTCTAAAATCTGACTTGGTTTTCCGAGGTCAATCCATAAGGTTGATTGGTCGCGATACCCCATGATCCGATGTTCTTCAGCAAGCCGAAGGTAGAGCGGAATTAATGGAAAGCTTTCCGTTTCGGAAATCAACTTAAAAATTGCAGGTTCGATCAACTGAATGCCACTGAATGCCAGCAAACTGCAATTCTGCATATTACGCGATGCAATCTCATCGCCGGTTTTGATGTTCCGCCACCCCGAAAGTTGCAGTGCATCATCAAAAGCAAGGTAGCGCGCTGTATTACGCTCACGAACAGCAAGTGTTGCCAACCCACCCTGTTCAAGGTGATACTTTCTGAAAAGCTGTAAATCAATATTGCTCAACACATCAACATTATATACGAGAAAAGCCTCATCTCCATCCAGCCAGGTTGATGCATTTAAAATACCACCACCTGTATCTAATAATTGGTTCCGTTCATCAGAAATGGTGATGTTCAGACCAAAATTATTTTTCTTCTCCAAATATTCAATAATCTGATCACCAAAATGATGTATGTTGATTACCAATTCTTGATAGCCAGCCTGACTCACTTTTTCAATTGCCATCTGAAGCAACGTTTTACCCGCTACTTCTACAAGTGCTTTGGGTTTGTCAATCGTTAAAGGAAAAAGCCGCGTACCAAGTCCGGCAGCAAAAATCATCGCTTTCATTTAATCAATCTCCTTAGGTTTGCAAACCTGCTTTTCTTTTATGGCTTTACGACCGCACTTTTTACATTCGAATTTGGGTTCTTCCGGCTTTTCGTAATCCTTTTTCTCGCAGCGCTTTTTTGTCATTTTTAATCAATTATCTTGTTCACGATGGTTGATAACAACCCGCACAGGGTATTTGTTTCTCAGGTATGTTCCCATCCTTTCCGCCGAATAAACGGACCGATGCTGACCACCTGTGCAGCCAAAACCCACAGAAAGATGGGTAAATCCACGTTTCAGATACTTTTCAACCGACCTTTCCACAATTGTAAATATGGGGCTAAGAAACTCCTCCATATCCGAATCTTCTTCAAAAAACCTGATCACGGCGTCGTCTTTACCAGTCAATGACTTATATTGATCATATTTACCCGGATTTCGCACAGACCGACAATCGAAAACAAATCCTCCGCCATTCCCTGAAAGGTCGGCGGGATACCCTTTTTTATACGAAAAACTTGTGATGGCAATGATCAATTCCGCCTGTTTTGAAGCCACCTTTTTTAAGGTTTCAGACGTAGAAAGAGACTTTAATACCCTAATCAGTTCTGACAATTCGACAGGTAAATCAACTCTCCGAAGGACAATCTCAAGGTTATTGAGGGCATACGGGATGCTTTTAAGAAAGTGTTCCTTCTTTTCGTAAAAACCTCTGAAACCATAAGCACCCATTGCCTGCATCATCCTGATAAGAACATAACCGTAAAAATACTGACAAAACTCAACCCGATCGACAGGATGAATCTTCTCCAATTCATCCAGATAATCTTCCATAAGCCCCTCTCTTACATCCTGCGGAATATCGGCTTTTGAATCGTAAAGCAACGAAGCAAGATCATATTGAAGTGCTCCTTGCCTGCCACCCTGATAATCAATAAACCATGGCTCACCATCAACAAGCATCACATTGCGGCTCTGAAAATCGCGAAACATGAAGAAATTACTTTCTGCTTTTAACAGGTAATCGGTAAACGTTGTAAAATCATCTTCGAGAAGCTGTTCATTAAAAGGTATTTTAGCCAGTTTAAGAAAATAGTACTTGAAATAGTTCAGATCCCACATCATCGACTGACGATCGAAAGCCTTGCGAGGATAACAGAAATTATAATCGAGATCCTTGCTAGCTACAATCTGTATTTTAGGCAGTTCCCTGACTACTTTACGGTAAATCTGAATAATTTTATCCGAAAATCCCTCAAATTCCCTCACTTCACTTAAATAGCTGTAAAGGGTTTCATTCCCCAGATCTTCCTGTAAATAAATACATTCTGATGGCTTGTAATCGTATATCTCAGGCACCATTATACCCTTGCTTCTGAAATGTTTCGAAAATTCTATAAAGGCATTATTCTCTTTTTCATCCTCATTCCAGGTACCTATTGCTTTAAAATGTGCGCTGGTCAGTCGTATGTATTCACGGTACGATCCCGAAGGAGGCAATGCTTCAACGGTAACACCGTCTTCCATGAACCTTTTCTTATAAAGGTCGATAATATCCTGCTGAGTTTTCTTTTTCAAAGTTCTTTTTTTACAATTCTACAAATATAAAATAAAAGGCCGTCTCTTGGAAGAGACAGCCTTTATTCTGTTTGAAAATGTATTATCGAAAAGTGATTTATAAAAACCTACCTTGTTATTCTGCAATAACTTCGAATTCGAAATCAACAACCACATCGCGGTGAAATTTCACTTTTGCGGTATGTTTACCAATTTCTTTGATCGCATCCTCCTTAATAAGGATTTGCTTACGATCAACTTCGAATCCTTTTTCTCTAAGTGCTTCAGCTACCTGAATGCTGTTAACCGAACCGAAGATTTTACCTGTTGTGCTAGTTTTAGCACCGATGGTAATTACGATTGATTTTAGTTTTTCAGCTAACAAGAGAGCCTGATCTTTCAACTTGGCCTCTTTATGGGCACGTTGTTTTTGGTTCTCGGCAAGCACCTTCTTTGCAGAAGGAGTGGCCAATATTGCCATTTTCTGGGGAATCAGGTAATTACGACCATACCCGCTTTTCACAAATACATTGTCGTCTTTGCTGCCCAGATTTGTTACGTCTTGAAGAAGAATGATATCCATTTTTGTCTCTCCTAATTATTATTTCATCAAATCTGTTACATAAGGCAGCAACGCAATCATTCTTGAGCGTTTAACAGCCTGAGATACTTTACGCTGGTATTTCAATGAAGTACCAGTAAGCCGGCGTGGAAGGATTTTACCCTGTTCGTTAAGAAATTTTTTCAGGAACTCAGGATCCTTGTAATCAACATACCGGATTCCGTTTTTCTTGAAACGGCAATACTTTTTCTTTTTTACCTCAACCGATGGTGGCGTGAGATATCTGATTTCGCTTGAATTCGTGGTCATGACTTAGTTCTCCTTTTGAGTTTTAGCATTTACCTTCTTTTGTCTCTTCTCGCTGTAAGCAGCGGCAAATTTATCCAGTTTCAGGGTAATGAAACGGATGATACGTTCGTCACGACGGAACTCGGTTTCGAGTTTTCCTATGAATGCCGGGTCAGCCTTGAATTCGAACAGGTGATAAAATCCTGTCGATTTCTTTTGAATGGGGTAGGCCAATTTCTTTAGACCCCAATGTTCTTCATGGATTAGTTCACTGCCACTTGCAATGATCACATCCTTGAACTTTCCTACCGCTTCCTTTATCTGAGCCTCAGATAAAACGGGAGTAGCAATGAAAACGGTTTCGTACTGGTTCAACATACTTATAAGATTTATATTAAACAATTATACTCTATAAATGAGTGGCGCAAAAGTAGTAACATTTTATTTGATTCCAAACTCTTATTGCTTAAAAAGTTCCTTTAATTTTAAGGAAGAATGTCACAACGTTAATTGCTGAGCAATTTACTGTTGGCATTGGGCGAATGGAGCGCACTTTTTATGAAAGATATTGAATTATAAAGTTGACAAAAGAAATAAAGGTCGGGTCAAAAGTCAAAGTGGACAGGAAAAATGCCTAATTGCCACATTGTTGAATTTCTCATCCTCATTCTTTGCCAAATTGTCAAAACGCAAAAAGAGCCAACCCCGTTGGTTGGCTCTTTTGATTGTCTAGTTAGAAAAAAATGTAGTCTTAGTAAAAGTCCGATAATCACTAAATGTTCCTCATTTAAGCGAGGGCTAAATTAGATTTTTTTATTAAAAAATGTTAATGGATGTTAGGGTACATTAATAAAAGGTTAAAAAACGGGCCATCAACATGGTATTATTCCATTGATATTTAAAAGATTGGAACGATGAAATTAAAAACATGTTATACAGCATATTTTTATTTCCGCTTTTGGCAAGGGTAAAATCTTAAAGAAAACCAAGAAAGAATTTAACAAATAAGCTAACAATCAAGCATTTATAATTCACAACTACCCTAACCAAATATTTAGGATAAAGATTGTTGATTTTTTTTGTGAAATATCTGATGTAGCTGATTAAAATTAGGAATTGCAAAACACAATTTATCTTACTTTGTATTCAATAAATTAAATCGTTAAAAATGAAGGCAATCAGAAAAATGGAACCGGCACGCGGACTTTGGCTCGAAGATATTCCAGTGCCACAACCAGGTGTTAACGAGGTTCTTATCAAAATATCAAAATCCGCAATCTGCGGAACAGACCTCCACATCTATAAATGGGATGCATGGGCGCAGAAGACAATCAAAACACCGATGACCATCGGACACGAATATGTAGGTACAGTTGTTGAGATCGGTAATGAAGTAACAAAAATTCAGCTAGGCGAGCGGGTAACAGTCGAAGGACATATTGCATGTGGCTTCTGTCGTAACTGTCGGCGAGGTCGGCGTCATATCTGCGATCATACTGTCGGAATTGGTGTCAACCGGGATGGAGGTTTTGCAGAATATGTTTGCGTCCCTGCCGAAAATGTGCTGTTCATTGATAAAAGGATTCCTGATGAGATCGTTTCCATCATGGATCCGTTTGGAAATGCAACACATACAGCCCTCTCTTTCCCTTTGATCGGAGAAGATGTTTTAGTGACAGGAGCTGGCGGGCCAATCGGATGTATGGCGATAGCAATTTGCAAGTTTGTAGGGGCACGGAATGTCGTTGGCTCGGAAGTGAGCCCTTACCGTCGTGATCTTGCACGCAAAATGGGAGCCACGCTGGTAGTTGATCCGATGAAAGATGATATTGCCTCTGCTATGAAACAGGTGGGAATGGTGGGTGGATTCGATATTGGACTTGAAGTTTCAGGTTCTCCTATTGCCTTCGATTCTATGATTAAGCACATGTATAATGGTGGGAAAATTTCACTGCTCGGCATCTTACCCGACACTACTCAGATTGAATGGGATAAGGTAATTTTCAAAGGCTTGACATTGAAAGGGATCTATGGACGTGAAATGTATGAAACCTGGTACAAGATGGAGAAAATGCTCCTTTCGGGACTCGATATTTCCCCCGTGATCACACACAGGTTTCATTACACCGAATTTCAAAAAGCCTTTGATATTATGGAAGAGGGAAATTGTGGAAAAATAATCCTCGACTGGGAAAATTAAAAAATGCAAACTAAATATTGGTCTCCAACTCAATTTTACTACATTTGCCGACCATAAAAGCCACTTTAGCTCAGTTGGTAGAGCAGCTCATTCGTAATGAGCAGGTCGAGGGTTCGAGTCCCTTTAGTGGCTCCACATTAGCATTACTTTACTGATATTCTATGCTATTTACATTAGAGGCGAAGTGGGGGTCAAATAAAATTTTTGACCCCCACTTTTTTTAAATTGAATCTCCCCATTTTCGTTAAAAATATTTCCAGTTTCTCTTTCAAATCCAAATTCGGTTCTACTTTTTTTGTGTAAAGTCAATCTATCAAATTAATTGGGAAGCAATCCATAAAGCAAAACGTACTTAAATAATTCCGACGAGGTTAAAAAAATTTCATTGAGGAAAAAGACTGATTTGCTTGTTAGTGGTCTATTTAATCTCATTCTCAAAAATGTATATTTAGAACCCGCTGCTGTATTCGATTCTTTTACAACAGGATTTAATGTATGGCTCAAAATTCTGATAAAAGGAGTTTATACCTATTCCGATAAAACTTTTTATCTTCTGAAAACTAGCTGTGAACAACGACGGATCGCATGGCGCCAAACAGGCAGATGTCAAAACCGCACTCGAAGAAGGATTCCATGAGTTCAGGTTGCTCAATTTCGAAGATTATATGGGCAATGAATTTAGAAATGGGTTTTTCAAGCATATCCATTCGCGAGTGTAAGATTCCTGATCGTTTCTTTTCACCTAATAAAACAATAGAATTAGATTATTCATCCTCTTCTAAATCAATTAATTGAAGTTTTAGAGCACCTCCTGTAGTTTTCAGATTATCATTTTTATAGGCTGACAAATATTCGGTCGGTGTTAAGTTCATGACCCGCTTAAACTGGTCATTGAAATGAGACAAGTTGTTAAATCCGCTTTCTAAGCTGGCCAGCGAGATGGAAATGTTACCCTCTACCATTAATTTGCAGGCATGACCAATTCTGATTTCATTCAGAAATGAAAAAAAAGTCTTACCTGTCCGCCTTTTAAAATACCGACAAAAAGCAGTGGGAGAAATATTTACGGTATTGGCAACATCTTCAAGTTTAATCGGGTTGGTGAAGTTTAGCAGAATATGTTCATGTATCTTATTAAACCGGTGAAAATCGAATGTATTTATCGTCTTGGAATAACCCACACTTGCATGGTATTTATAATCCTTTGTATTGGCCATCATATCAAGCAAAATGATTAATTCAGTTATCCTGCTAATACCTGTAAGCTGAAAAATCTTCATGATTTGTTCTCCCAAAAGTTTTCTGCTTTTGCAAAAATATTGGATACCTCTTTGCGATTTTTCAAGCAACTCTTTAATCGCAGTCATCTCAGGCAGGTTGATAAAATTTTTGTCGAAGATCTCCTTTTTAAACTGAATAATAAGGGCTTTGACCCCGGTCGTATCTAAACCGTCAGAATATTTCGGGTCACTTTTCCACCAATGAGGTACGTTTTCGCCAATAATACTGATTTCACCCTCCTTAAAACGGTGAATGCCATCGCCAACATAACTGGTTCCGGAGCTTTTGACCACAAAAAGTATCTCGATTTCGGGATGGAAATGCCAGGGAACCGAAAAATGGGGTTTCTCTTCATCAAAAAAAATAACGGATTCAGTTGGCAATGCCACAAGTTTTTGATAAAATGGCTTCATAAAATATGTAAACTTAGCAAATATTAGGATCTGGTAGTAAAAATAGCTAAAATACCATTAGAAAACCATAAAGTAAATCAGCCAAAAGAACAAAAGTTCAATTGGCTGATTTCTATAGGAATAATGTACTCTGCTGTAAAAGTCTGAGTTATCAATTTGATGAACCTAACCTATCCTTTCAAAGCGATCATTACTCCGATTCCCATTAATAGCCTGGGTTCTGAACCAGTTTCGGATTCAGTTTAAGTTGATTTCCGGGAACCGGGAAAAGTTCGTGGTTCTTGTCGCTAACAACATCTTTGAATAACCAGAGATTACTGTATTTACCAAAACGGATCAGGTCGTTTCTGCGCCATGCCTCCCATGCAAATTCCCTTACACGTTCGTCAAGTAATTCATCAAGTGTTGGATTTGCGCTTATGACAGGTGCTTTGGCCCTTGTTCTGATTTGATTAACAAGTGTGACTGGAGTTTCACCATTGGTTGAAGCGGCGCCTCTTAGGATTGCCTCAGCCTTCATCATCAGAATATCAGCATAACGGTAAACAGGGAAATCGTTGTTATCACTACGCGTATTAGGATCCCAGTTTGGATCAGGATAAAATTTTATAGAACGGGCACCCATATACTGTGAAAGGAAATCGTTACCGGTATCCATTTTGCTTGGGTCATATCTTAGCCAAATTGCCTTGGTCAATTCCAACTGCCAGATTGTATCTCTGCCACCACTTAAAGGACCTGCGTAATCCTGATTTAAACCTTTATAGGTAGTCTTAACTGTAATAGGAGTCTTGCCATCTGCTTCAAATTGTTTGCCCACAATCCATGTACTGGTGCGCACATCCCCGGCAAGGTTAAACTTATCGAAGTATTCGGGCAATGTCTTCATGCTATTACTTGGAGATTTGGATCCCAGACCATACTTTGTCTTTAATTCAGGAGTAAGGTCGTAGCGGGTGAAAGAGTTCCCGGTGATTTTAAATGCATCGTATACAATTGCAAAAATGAACTCTTTAACTGCAGGGCCATTGGTAGGGAGGAACATACTTTTGTAATCGGCATCCAGGGAAAACAATCCCGACTTAATAACCGAATCGCACTGTGCAACTGCTTCGGTATACATGCCGGCACCCTTATATACCTGGGCATTAAGATAGAGTTTGGCAAGTAACGCATGTGCCATCCAAACAGTTGGTCTGCCATAAGTAATTGAATTCTTAGCTCTTGGGAGAAAAGGGGCAATCTCTTTTACTTCACTCTCGATAAATGCAAAAACATCGGCACGTGGCGAGGTAGGGGTATCATCTCCAAATTTTTTCAAAAGAGGGACATTCCCGTAATTATCGAGTAAAATGAAATAAAAGAAGGCCCGCATCATGCGAAGTTCTGCAAATTGCTGGTTCTTCAGCGTCCCTTCAGGAACGGCATCGAACATACCCATGACGCGGTTACAGGCAATAATTCCATTAAAAGCATAAGTCCAGACTGTGTTAACAATTGAATTATCAGGTGTCCAGGTATGTTTGTGGAGTTCGCGGTACTGACCACCATCGTCCCAGTTACCATCCCTTGCAGGGATCAGCGCCTCATCAGTTGAGAGCGATTCGAGACGCCAGTAATCAATGGCATAGTTAGCTGGCAGAATCGTATAGATGATCCCTTTTGCTGCCTCAAAATCCGATGCCTTAGTCGGAAAGTTATCCGGAGTTAATTCCGATTCGGCCTTAATATCAAGCTTCGTGCAGTTTGTAAAGAGCGCAGCAACCAATATGAGGGCGCCGGCTAATTTTTTTATGACAGATATATTTGTTATCATTTTGATAATTTTAAAAAGAGTTAAGATTTGAACCTATCAATAATTACAAATTAAGGTTTATCCCAAGCATAAAGGTACGTGTCTTTGGATAAAAATTATTGTTGTCGATACCAGGTTCAATTCCTCCAAGATTAATTTCAGGATCAATACCTCTGTATTTTGTGATTACGAACAGGTTATTTGATGTAATATACAAGCGGGCACTCTTAATTTTTGCGCTTCGGATTTTAAAATTATATCCCAGTGTCGCGTTGTCCATCCGTATATAAGATCCATTTTCGATGTACCTTGTTGAATTATAGAATGAATTTATATCCGTGGCAGGTTCTCCTAGTGAGAATTTCGGAATGTTGTTATTCGATGCGTTATTCACATCGTTCAGACTGGCCAAAGTTGCATTAAGGATCTTATTCCCGGATACCCCCCTTAAAAAGAAGCTAAAGTCGAAATTCTTATAGGTAAACGTATTGTTCCATCCAAACATAAATTTTGGCTGTGCGTTCCCGCTTTGCTTGAAATCTTCTACCGTTACAACCTTTGAAGTATCGCCATTTGCTTTATAAAACAATGAGATTCCCTGTACATTCCGGCCGGCATACTGGCGGACAAAAAAGGTTCCGATAGGCTCCCCTTCCTTAAGGATCTGGGCAGGATTACCTGACTGACCCTTACCGCCGATTCCGGCAGTCCTGATTTCGGTGAAGGTTGGAAACAGGTCGTTTGATAACGATACAACCTTGTTTATATTATGGGATATATTAAAAGATGTGGTCCATTGAAAATCATGAGTTTTAACCGGTGTGGCATTGATTTGAAATTCAATCCCCTTATTACTGATTTTGCCAACATTGGCGATCAGTGATGAATAGAGGTACTTTGTCGTAGAGACAGGATAACTCCAGATAAGGTCGCTCGTTTGTTTGCTGTATGCTTCGATTGTACCGGTGATTCGGTTTTCAAGGAATCCAAAATCAAGTCCGACATTTGCCATTGCCGTTGATTCCCATTTCAGGTCAGGATTTTCATTTTGAGTTACACCTACCGCCTGAAGCTGAACACCATTAATATAGGTTGTCCCGGTTACACCATACTTCAATCTCGAAATCATCGGATCAAAACCAAGAGAGTTACCGCTTATACCGTAACCGACACGTAATTTCAGATCGCTGACCGCTTTAAGGTTTGACATAAATGATTCATTGATAATTTTCCATCCAACTGATGCCGATGGGAATGTACCCCACTGGTGATTCGCTCCAAAGGCAGAAGATCCGTCACGGCGGATTGTCGCCTGTAAAAGATATTTGTTATTGAGTTGATAATTCAAACGGGAATAGAAGGAGATGATCCGCAATGTCTGAATAGTGGCAGTTCCAAACCGATCAGCAGTAGTAACTTTATCTGGAGAACTTCCCAGGGAGAGGTTGTTGAACAACAGGTCATCAGAGATAAAATTGCTGTTGGCATTCTGAAATCCGTCATTAATCTTGTCTTCCTGCCAGGAATAACCTGCCAAAACTTTTACACTATGGATTCCGTAAGTTTTATCAAAGGTGAAATAGTTCTCTGCAAGCGTACTCTTATTGGTATATTCAGACCTGATAGCGTAACCGTTTGCACTTAAATGAAGTGTTGATGCCGCTTTTGAATACTGATTATCCTGATTTTCGGTTGTTTGTAACGAAGCGCTGGCATTGTAGGTTAACCATGGCATAATATTGACCTTTAAAGTAAAATTAGCCAGTTGGTTGATCGTTTTAAGAAAATTCAGGTCGTTGTTTAACATCGCCACCGGATTGTAGTAGTTACTGTTTTGGGTATTCTCAAAGTAAGTGCCATCTGGTTTAAAAACACTTACGGTTGGCAGGTATTTATGCATATTTGCGTAAACATCTGCACGGACAAATTGCTTGTTAGTAGTCGCATTGGTCAGGTTAAATCCGACAGTCAACTTATCATTAAATGCCTTTTGTTCTACGTTCATGCGGCCTATCCACCTGTCAAGAGAACTTGTTTTTATGACGCCTTGATTTTCGAGGTATTTTATACTAACTCCATATGTAGTTTTATCATTACCTCCACCAAATGATAAGTTGTGGCTTTGAGAAATACCGGTTCTGGTCACTTCATCCTGCCAGTTGGTATTACCCCCATTGTCATCAAAAGGAACTTTATTGACTGTTTTTAGAAAATCTCTTAACTCGGTAGCCGATAACATTTCAATACGATTTGATACATTTTCAACAGCAACGTAGCTACTAAAATTAACATACGACTGACCATCTTTAGCGCGCTTGGTCGTAATCATGATCACACCATTCGCAGCCCGGGAACCATAAATAGCGGTAGAGGAGGCATCCCTAAGAACATCCATCGTTACAATATCCTCATTGGCAACTGATTCTATTGATGCACCGGGAACACCATCAATAACATAAAAAGGTTCCATGGCGGCACCGGTACGAAGTGTTGAAGGCCCCCGCAAAGTGATCGAAGGAGTGGCAGTTGGATCTCCACTGGCTGTAATATTCAGACCAGGAACTTTACCCTGCAACATAGCCGCGGGGGAAGAGTAAACTCCCTTATTCATCTCGGAAGCTGTAACAGTAGTAATTGATCCTGTAATATCTTTTTTCTTCAAAGTTCCGTAACCAACTACGACAACCCCCTCGATATTTAAAACTTCGGGTTTTAACTTGATATTGAGGACAGTCTGATTACCAATCTTGATCTTATCAGTAATATATCCAACAAATGAGAAAATAAGCGTAGCATTCTTTTGAGGAACATTGAGTGAATATTTTCCATTTACATCAGAAGTTGTACCAATCATAGTCCCTTCAACAACGATATTTACTCCTACAATAAGCTCTCCCGTATTGGCATCGGTAATTGTACCGGTAATCATCGTCTGCTGTGTAGCAGCTATGCTTTCTGTTCCGATCAAAACAGAAGCTTTCTTATTATCAAGATTTGAAGGTGCATTACTGGCCGTTGCAGTGCTTCCGAACAAACTGATAATCACAAATAAAAATAATAGGTTTGTCTGTTTCATAATTTGCAAGAATTTTTTCTAATAAATTTTATACAATGTTAGTTTTTGTAATCCGTAGAATCTTTTCATAACTCAAACGATTTAGAAAATATTCCTCCCATAATAAAATAAGAGTTAATACCTGATAAACAGATTAATGCGACACGAATGGTCAGTGATGTTTTTTTGAATGCTGGATTTGATTCTCCTCATAGGCGATCAGTTTATTGTTGGTTTATGACGGTTAATTGGGCTGAAGCTAATTCATAGTAAATTTAGAAGTTCCTTAAAGGCATTCTTTCACCTTTTTTACCCAATTTCAATGCTATTTTAGCATTTATATTAACAATCACCGGCAAAACTGACAATTAAGGTAAACCGCTGCATATACTGAAGACCATCACGTAATATTAAGCTTAATAAACTACATTTTTGAATTTTTAGATATATAGCTGATATTCAAGATCAATAATAGTATAAAACATATTAATAGCAGTTATACTCCTTAATTTGCCAACTAAGAGAAGATAAAGTCTTTACCATTTTTCATACCTAAAAAGATTATGCAAAACTATTGTTATTTCCTCAAAATGGATTCATAGCATTTGTGGTATTAGCAGAAACAATGGATTCGGCTTGCAATAGGCTAAAATAGCATTACATATTGCTAAAAATGCTAAAAGGGAGCGTAAAATTGTTTGCTATGTTTGTTAAGACTAATTACACGTAGAAAAACTAACTAAATGAAAGGATTTGCCCTACTCGATTGGATCGTCTTCCTTGGATATGCGTCCATCATTGTTTTCACCGGATTATGGGTCTCCAGGACGAAGAAAGGGGAGCAAAAAACTACGTCAGATTATTTTCTGGCCGGGCGGTCACTTCCGTGGTGGACAATAGGTGCTGCACTTCTGGCCGCTAATATATCTGCAGAACATTTTATTGCTATGTCGGGTTCAGGCTATGCGGTTGGTTTGGCTATTGCAGCCTATGAATGGATTGCAGCCATTGTACTTATATTCGTAGCCAAGTATTTCCTTCCCGTCTTTATTAAGAAAGGGATCTATACAATGCCTCAGTTCCTGGCTCAGCGGTATGATAAAAGGGTAAGCACTATAATGGCAGTTTTCTGGGTACTGGTTTATATTTTCGTAAACATGACTGCTGTTCTATATCTGGGAGCCTTGGCGATGGAACGGATTATTGGAGTTCCGATGATTTATGGAATTATAGGATTTTCGTTCTTTTCGGCTGTTTACTCCTTATGGGGCGGAATGAAAGCAATCGCATGGACAGATGTTATCAATGTTTGCGTACTGATTTTTGGTGGATTGGTAACTACCTTTCTGGCAGTAAGTGCACTGGGTGTAGATCATGGCTTTTTCTCAGGTTTTGTTGAACTGATCCACAAAGCCCCTCAGAAATTTCACATGATAATAGCAAAGGGAACTGTTTTTGTGCCGGATGGTTCAGGGGGAACGAAAGATGCATTTCAGGATCTCCCCGGATTAGGGGTAGTGCTCGGTTCAATGTGGCTGACTAACATGTCATTTTGGGGTTTTAACCAGTTCATCATTCAACGTGGATTAGCGGGAAAAAGCCTGAAGGAAGCCCAGTACGGAGTTGTCTTTGCCGGTTATCTTAAATTATTGGTTCCGGTTTTGGTTGTTTTACCTGGTATTGCTGCTTTTGCGTTGGGAGCTGATCTGGCAAAATCTGACGAAGCCTATCCCTGGCTATTGAGTAATATTGTGCCTGTCGGGATCAAAGGGCTCGCTTTCTCGGCCATAGCGGCAGCAGCTGTTTCTGCACTTAGTTCCATCGTCAACAGTGTTTCGACTGTTTTTACAATGGATATCTATAAAGCACATTTAAGGAAAAACACTGAGGATAAAAATTTAGTAATCGTAGGGCGGATTGTTGCCCTGATTGCCCTGATCATTGCGACTTGTGTTGCTCCCCAGTTAAGAACGCTTGACCAGGCTTACCAATATATTCAGGAATATACGGGATATATTTATCCGGGCGAGTTCCTGATTTTCTTTTGTGGATTATTCTGGAGACAATCAAAAGCAACTGCCGCCGTATGGGTTGCATTGCTCACTATTCCATTGGGAATCCTCCTCAAGGTCATTAGTCCTGAACTCCCTTTCATCCTAAGGATTGGTTATGTCTTCATGATCCTTACCGTAGTGATGATCGGACTGAGTTTACTTGACAAATCACACAACATTGAGAATCAATTTGGAAACGATCTCTCCCGGCGTAGAACAATTAGACAAGGCTGGAGAATTATCGCAGTCGCAGCATTTATAGGACTGGTTGCAGCCTTTTTTGTGGTACCAATGCGAAATCTCGCCCTTGAAGCAATCTATGTGCTGGTTGTCGGATTTATCTTGATCGGAGCCATTCTTATCTTAAATTCCTCTAAACAAACAATGGATGAAAATGGTCTTATCATTGAACGATACCTGTTTAAAACAACAGACAGATTTAATATAGCAGCTATCGGAATATGCGGAATATTGGCTGTTCTGTATGGTTTTTTTTGGTAATTATATGTATTTAAATATCTTATAAAGAAATTTCAACTTCAATAAAACAACATGGAAAGAGAATCAATACAAAACGAATTTTACAAAAGTAAATTGTACGAGATTTCGCAGACAACACCAACTGCGCTATGGAACGATTCCTGCTCGGTTGGTGAGTTAAGCAATTCTATTGCCGACGGTGCAGTTGGAGCAACCTGTAACCCGGTAATTGTCCTTGAAGTTCTTAATAAAGAATGGGATATTTGGAAAGAATACATCCAAAAGCTTATCAATGAATATCCTGCGGCAACCGAAGATGAACTTGCATGGTTACTCATCGAAGAAATGTCAAAGCAAGCTGCCGTTCTTTTGGAACCGATTTTTGAAAGGGAAAACGGTAAAAATGGACGACTTTCGATACAGACCGATCCCAGATTATACCGAAACGCACAAAAAATAGTTGAGCAGGCCATGCATTTCAGCGAGCTGGCGCCAAATATCATTGTGAAGATACCTGCAACAAGAGCAGGGATTGAAGCGATGGAAGAAGTAACCTATCGAGGTGTAAGTATTAATGCAACTGTAAGTTTCACGGTTCCTCAAGCCATAGCCGTTGCTGAAGCTGTTGAGCGTGGGTTAAAACGCCGCGAAAAAGAAGGAAAAGACATTAGCACCATGGGCCCGGTTTGCACGCTGATGGTCGGAAGGCTCGATGATTCGCTAAAGATTATGGCAGATAAGGAAAACATCATTGCCAATCCTGAAAGCTTTGATTGGGCTGGAGTTGCCACAATGAAGAAAGCTTATCAAATTTACAATGAAAGAGGGTATCGGTTACGCCTGTTAAGCGCGGCCTTCAGGAATCACTTGCACTGGTCGCAATTCATTGGCGGCAACGTGGTGATTTCGCCTCCATACAAATGGCAGCAAAGGTATAATGGTTCGGACGTACCTATAATGAACTACATGGATATTCCTGTCGATCCGAAAATCATCGCCGAACTGGAAAAGAAGTTCAAGGATTTCAGACGAGCCTACGATGAAAATGGCATGAACATTGAAGAGTTTGTCAGCTTCCCGGCAACTGTGGTAACCTTGAAACAATTCTGCCAGGCAACTACTGATTTGATTGCAAAAATACGAAGCTTAATGTTGGTTTAATTTATGACCGATGAACAGAGATAAAAAGTGTCCGCTACTGGCAAAATCATCTTTCGATAAAGAAATATATCAAACAATTTCTTCAACCGAGGCCGGTTGGAATCACCTGAATTTCATGGCCAGAACAATGAATTCGGGACAAAAATGGGCTGGCGATACCGGCGAAAATGAATATATGTTTGTTTTGCTCGGAGGAAACTTTTTGGCTGAAACATCGGCTGGAACATGGAAAACTTCGAGAGGAAGAAAAGATGTATTCAGTGGCTTGCCGCATGGATTATACCTGCCGCCACACACCAAATTCCAAATCAGCCCTGTTGGCGGTTTGGTTGACATCGCTTGCGGTTGGTGCATCGCCAACGAATTCTTCCCGGCTCATTTTGTTACGCCTGATGACGTTGAATCGATGGGAATAGAATATAGAGGCGGCGATAACGCCAGCCGACAGATAAACCGTTTGTTGCCGCCCGGATCGGCAGCCAGCAAATTGGTTTGTGTTGAAGTTTATACTCCCTCTGGAAACTGGAGCTCTTTCCCGGCGCACAAACATGATACAAGAAAAACCGATCCGGATACAGGAGCATTATTAGAAGCAAGCCTTGAGGAAATTTATTTCTACAAGATCGATAAACCTCAGGGATTTGCGATTCAAAAAGTTTATACGGATGACCGTAGTCTTGATGAGATCGCAGAAGCTCATCATAACGATGTGGTTCTTATTCCAAAAGGATATCATCCGGTTGTGGCAGGGCATGGATACAATGTGTATTACCTGAATTTCCTTGCAGGAAGCGACCAGAGCCTTGCCAGTTCTGATGATCCGGATCACAAATGGATTTATGGGACATGGAAAGGGATGGATCCCAGGATTCCGATTGTAACTTCG
>JANXZJ010000034.1 GCA_025355585.1 Mariniphaga sp.
ACTTGTCTTTAAAGTACTGATTTCTAAGGTATTAATAAAATATTTTAATCACAAGTTATTGACAATTAGTAAATTAAATTGTTAATAACGTTTTGTATTTCAACCCTTAATTCGCATTAATAATTGAATATATCTTTTAGCGCAAGTTCATTAATCGGCCCAACAGTTTTCAATTTCACAAGATCAACATCTTTCTTACTGCCAACGATCATGTAAGAATACTTTTTGTCTTTAAATTTTTGATCGAAAAACAGTTGAATGCTGTCGATCTTTGTATTTCTGGCAGCTTCGTAGTAATCTTTACGAATATCGTAATCGATGCCCAATTTTTTGTTTTGCAGCCAGTTCCAGAATATATTGCTCTTGATGATCCGCTCTGTCTGGATACTTTTTATCACGCTCTCTTTAGCGATATTAAACGATTTTTCGTCAACAACCATTTTAGTGAACAATCCATTCATCGCGCCGATGGCATCCATCATTTTATTGGCTTGTGTTCCAACATATCCGAATATATAAAACGAATCTGTTTTTTTTGCAGGACGTAAATAGTTAGCCCATGCTGAATAGGCCAAAGCTCTTGCCTCGCGAATCTCCTGAAAAACAACGGAACTCATCGAATTTCCGTAATACTCATTAAATACACGGGCCTTCACCAAAGTTTTCGGATCGAAAGGAAGATCGCGCGACATCATCACAATTTCGACCTGCGATTTATCGTAATCAACGAAGAAAACTTTGTTTTGATCTGTAACCTGCTCCACAAAAGTCTTTTCAACCGGAATAGGTATGATTTCTGTTGTCAGGATATGATTGGCCTTCACTAATGCCGAGACTTTCGCAAGTTCGGTAGGGCCGTAATAAAATACACGGTGCGGATATTTACAGAACTTGTGAATAATCTCAGTTAGTTCTTTCGGATCAACTGTTTTTAACGTCTCCTCTGAAAGGATGTTTGTAAATGGCGAATCTTTCCCGTATTTACCAAAGTTCTGAAGTGCATTCCCAATTGCATATTGGTCTTTTTTCTGATCCTGACGTTCCTTCAAAATCCCTTCAACCAATTTATTATAGGCTTCTTTATCGGGTTTGGCTTCGGCAAGTAACTGTTCAAGCAGTTTTAAGCCGGCTTCACTGTTTTGATCGAGTCCGCTAATCGTCACATATGACCGGTCACTTGTTGTATTAACATTCAATGAAACACCCAGTTTATAGAGCTCTTTCTTAAATTGTTCAGCCGTAAATTTATCTGTTCCAAGATAAGGAAGGTATTTAACAGCAAGGGCAAGTTTAGGATCATGATTACTTCCGATTTCAGTAACGTAGTTCAATGAGAACAGGTCATTTGTGGTATTTGATATATAGTCGAAATTTACATTTTCGTTCAGTTTCTCCTCTTTAATCGATTCGGAATAATTCACAAAAACCGGTTCAAGCGGAGCAGCACTTTCACCTACAAATGTCTTCAGAAAAGTAGACTGGTCAGCACGATTGATAGCAATTGTGGTAATCAAAGGTTTTTCAACCTTCACAAGATCCCTGGCAACGCCGGTTCTTTTAAAAACCTCTACATAATTGTCCTTGTAATTGGCTTTTGCAAACTCAACCAGTTGAGCTTTGGTAATTTTTGCAAGCTGATCATTAAAATCAAGTTCAGTTGCCCAGTCCGCTCTTTTAATGAAGACATTCAGAAATGTGAACGCCCTTCCATTACCTTCATTTTGGCGGATCTTTTCCAATTTCAAATTGTTGATAGTAGCCTGAATAAGCCAGTCATCGAATTCCCCTTTTTTCACTTTTTCAATCTCTGCAAGAAGTAAATCACGCACTTCTTCCAATTTTTGTCCCTGGCGCGGTTTACCAAAGAAAAGATGATAGCCGTAATCCATTTCAAAATTACTTGTACTACCAGCTTGAAGTACCTTTTGCTGCTGATTCAGATCGAGATCGATCAATCCTGCCACTGAATTGGTGAGTATATAATCGATCATGGTCACGTATTTCCGGTCGTCTGAGTGATATCCATTGAACCGGAATGCCAATTGAACTTGCTCAGCTTCAGGACCAACGACCTCTTTAACTACAGGTGCTGCAATTGCGACTTCTTTGGGGAATTCATTTTTTGGCAACTCTTTGGATTCAAATTTACCAAAAGTGCTGTCTACTAACTTGATGGTCTCTTCGCAATCAATATCACCACTTAAAATAAACACCATATTATTAGGCACATACCAGGTCCTGTAAAACTTCATGATATTCACCATCGAAGGGTTTTTGAGATGCTCAGGAAATCCGATGATATCACGCCCAAGTGGATTTGTCGGGAAAAGACCTTTCATCATCGCATTGTTTAATCGCATATCGTCCATGTCCTGGTACATGTTGAACTCTTCGTAAACAGTCTCCAACTCAGTGTGGAAAAGGCGAAGAACCGGATTACGAAAACGCTCACTCTCCATTTCAACCCACTTCTTAAGTTCATTGACAGGAATATCGTTCATAAATGCAGTTACATCATAATTGGTAAATGCGTTAGTACTTTTTGCTCCAATCGAAGACGACATCTTATCATATTCATTCGGAATAGCAAATTTTGAAGCTGCCTGCGATACCCTGTCAATTTCCTTATAGATATCTTTCTTCTTTGCAGGTTCAACTTCAGCTTTATATCTCTCAAAAAGATTTGAGATACTATCCAATAACACCTTTTCAGCAGGCCAATTAGTTGTACCAAAATTATCTGTTCCTTTAAACATCATGTGTTCAAGATAATGCGCTAATCCAGTGGTTTCAGTAGGGTCATTAACCGACCCGGCTCTCACCGCAATTAGCCCCATCGCCCGGGGTTCGTCTTTATTAACAGAAAGATAAACCGTAAGTCCGTTTTTCAGGGTGTAAATTCTTGTTTTCAACGGGTCTTTGGTTACCTGTTCATATGAATAACCGTTTTTATCGGTTTTGAGTTCTTTCGTATAATTGGCTTTCTTACACGATGACATTACTCCTAAAAGGAGGAGTACCGGAAGGAATCGGATGGCTGTTCTCATAGGAAAATAAAATTGGTTTAAATTATTGGTTATTAACGATGCTAAAAATAGTGAATTACTTTCAAACTAATTTACTCATGTCTAAAATATTGGCGAATTATTTCTAAATAGGGTTTTGCAGTCTGTTGATCCATATATAAAAGAAGAACCTGCCAGATAGCGGTCTGGCAGGTTTTGAAGAAAATGTGTAGGCTGTTACTGCAAACTGGGGTATAAAACTGATTTGTAATTAGTCAAGCAACTCCGGACGTTTCAGAAGATTTGGATAATAGCTTGCGATCAAGCCGAGTGCTTCAGCAATTGGCAAACCACCTTCTGAAATACTTTTCTGTTTTTCGAATTCATCCTGTGCCAGAAACAGTGCATTTAGTGTCGGATCGTACTTCATATTCCTGCCCGTCAAAAGTTGTGCCCCAAAAGAAGTTTTCTTACATACATAACGGACTTCGAGATTTTTCGAACGAACAATGTAATCCCTGCAATTTGCGCGTTCATCCAAATTAATTAAAACCGTTTTTTGTGCTTTTTCATAAGTCAATTCAAATGTGCGCATCAACTCGCCGTTCACACTTACCGGAGGGAGCTCTTTGATTTCATAATTTCCGAATCTTGTATTTGAGTTTCCTTTTAAATTAATTGTATTTTCTTCAAGATCAGTAGCTTTAGCGTTGATAGCACCAAGCACAATAAGAAGAAGGAGAAGTGTTAAATGTTTCATGGTGATTAGAATTAAGTAACTTTATTAGAAATGATTTCATTTCCAAGGCTTACAAGCCATATGCCAACAACCGTATATTCCTAAAATACAACATTCAACAATCGATAGTGATCGAATTGGATTGTACGATATTGCAAAATTGGTGACCACATCCGTACGCTTCTTTACTATATGTTAAGTTCGTGCAATATCAAAACTATCGTCGCAAATTTGCGCCCTTCATGGTTTTTATAACTTAGTCGTGTCAAAAAGTAATCTGGTTAAATATTATGCGATTTTCGTTTAAATTAGTAGTTCTGCTGTTCATTTTAATTTTTACCAGCTGTACCGTTACAAAAAAGATATGTCCTTGCGAGGCATCGCAAATCATAAGATTGGGAGAGAAAGAGGTCGAAATTAATGCTCAAATCTCGTTGATTGATTCAACTTCTTTGGGTGGAATGAAGGTTAAAATACCATTGACTACTTCTGATCACACCGTCCTACCAACTAATTTCGAGGCAGACTATTATTACATTCGTTCTTCAAATCTTACGCGCGATGCTTTCGAAGGAAAATTCACAGCCATAAATACCTACTTTGCTAAAGGTATTATGGTGCTCGAAACCAATAATACCCCTCAATGGGATGCCGGTGAATTGGTGGATATAGCTGTGCACCTAACAGATAGTCGCGGTAAAGTACATTTTTTGAAGAAAGATGCTGTTCCTATTGAACCTGCAAATCGCTAATATTTTATTTATCGTTACGTTTTGAGAATTATTGGCCGAAAAATAAAAAAATCTCCTACTTTTGTGCCACAATTAAAATAACCGGCTGATCATTGTTGGTTATTTGACCAGGGAGAGATGTCCGAGTGGTCGAAGGAGCACGCCTGGAAAGTGTGTGTACGCCAAAAGTGTACCGTGGGTTCGAATCCCACTCTCTCCGCAATAAAGGCTTATTGCCAATTATTTACAAGATTAGCACCCAATTTTACACCCAATAATGTAAGGTTGGGTGTTTTTTTATTAACACTTATACGACAGTCCATTTTGACCCAACCTGCTCAATTATTATTTATTTGATTTCACCTGGTAAGTAATATTTAATTGGACAAAAATACCTCAAGAAAATGACAAAAAGGATTGCGAATCCTAATTATCTCACTCTTTGTAATTCACGAAATATTATTGAGAAGAATCATCCGAAAATTGCCCTTCTGAATGTTCTGATAAGCGACACCGCCAATTTGAGACCGACTTTTAGACTAGCTATATCATGTTGTTCCCTATATTTTCTTTCTCAGATTTAATAGTTCGATTTGTTTCCCTGTTGGAACTCATTGTATTTCTTTTCAGTATAAATTTACATAAATTAAATTTAAAAGATATCATAAAAACGGGTAACAAAGTATGGTTGATTCCTATTAACAGATGAACTAAACAAAATTATTTATGGTACATCCATAAAACTGCCGAAGTGTATTGTAAAGTTGAAAAAAATAACCAAATGAAGAAACTGATTTTAT
>JANXZJ010000119.1 GCA_025355585.1 Mariniphaga sp.
TTGGGGGCAGACCGCCAGATCGGACGCTCTTGGGGTGAGCAAGACCCGCGCGATTCGCCCGCGGCACAAGCTATTATTGCTGCTGTGAAAAAATTTCCGGCCAACGAAAAACTCGACATCCTGACGATAGGTGCGATGACCAATATGGCAACGGCTCTGATACTTGCACCCGAAATCAAATCAAGGATTCGTTGTTTTGCACTTGGGGCACAATACAATCCTAAGACCAAAGTCTGGAACAAAAACGAGTTCAATATCCGCAACGACCTGAATGCATTTGACTATCTGTTGAATCTTGAAGGTTTTGATTTCACAGTAATGAGTCTGGAAGCTGCTAAACCGCTTCAATTCAAACGGGAAGAGACTTACAGTCGTCTCGATGAAAAATTGGAAGTGGAGAAAATCCTTGAAGACCGGTGGCGTGAGCAGAATCCGCAGGATGAAACCCGTGTCATGTGGGATCTGGCGTTGGTCGAAGCCTATCTGAACCCCGGTTTGGCTCAACTAAAGACAGTCACAACTCCACCCGAAAACAAACAGCGAAATATCCGCGCTTACATTAAAATAGATGAAAAAGTGCTGGCCGATGATTTTTGGAAAGCATTGAAATCTGGTCCCGCAAATTGAAATCGTGGACGAACCAACATAAGCGACTAAAATCGCCTGACTCATGAAGGAAAGTTTTAAGTATAACTTAAACATTCTTTATATTTGTGAATTCCTTTAAGTACAATTATAACCAAATAGACTTTTCGAATGGAAAAGCAGACTAAACTAACGCGACGCCATTTTATCGCACTGTCCGTATTGGGAGCAGGCGGAATGTGCTTACTAAGCCGTTGCTCCAATCCGCCACTTTCGCCATGGCGGTTTATAACCGTGCAGGAATCAGATTTACTCGATGCATTGGTGGAGCAAATCATTCCGACTGATGAATGGCCCGGAGGACGCGACGCAGGTGTTACCAATTTCATCGACATGCAATTAACAGGACCTTATACGCGCTACCAGGAAACCTACCGGAAAGGGTTACAGGCGATACAGGAAACCTGCAAAACCAAATTTCAAAAGCGGTTTGAAGAATTGTCTTTCGACCAGCAGACACAGTTTCTAAAAAGCATGGAAGCTGGAAAAATGGAAGGGAAGCTATGGGAGAAAGGGTTTGACCGACAGTTTTTCAGGCTGATCAGAGATCACTCACTGCAAGGCTTTTATGGAAGTCCACGCCATGGTGGAAACAAGAACAATATAAGTTACAAAATGATGAGACTCGATTATCCGGTTATCGTAGGACAAAACCGCTACAACAACTAACTTATGGGAAATAAACATGTGAATGCCATCGTTGTCGGTGCAGGAGCCGGAGGTGGAATAGTCGCCAAAGAGTTAAGTGTTGCCGGACTTTCAGTTGTTCTCTTCGAACGCGGTGGATGGGCCACTTACGATGATACAGATACAGACGAACTGAAATCTCAGCGCACAACCCCTCTTGGTAATGCATACGGACCCGACGATTTGCGCTATAGACGTGTAATCGAAAATACAGACGGAAGTACCTACACTGTTTTACCAAGTGAAGGTAGTTACAACAATAACGCAGCATGTGTTGGGTCAGGCACTGTTAGTTACGGAGCGATGGCCTGGCGGTTTATGCAGGAAGATTTCAAATTGAAGACCACTTACGGAGCCATTGAAGGTTCGACCCTCGCCGATTGGCCATTCACCTACGAAGATCTGGAACCTTGTTACGAAAAGGCAGAATGGGAAATTGGCGTTGCAGGCGACGCCACTCAGAACCCTTTTGGTGCACCACGTAAGAAACCATATCCGATGCCTCCGTTTTCGCATAATAAAGAAGCTCAGTTACTTTATGATGCGGCCAAACGATTGGGATATCACCCCTTCCCCATTCCGATGCTGCGTAATTCAATCCCATATGGTGGCCGCCCGGCATGTATCCGGATGCGTACCTGCTGTGGTTATGCCTGTCCTGTAAATGCCAAATGCGGTACACAAAATACAGTAATTCCCGTTGCGATCGCAACCGGCAATTGCGAATTGCGAATCAATTCAGTAGTCAGTGAGATCCTTGTAAACGAACAGGGAAAGATCACCGGCGTCACCTATTTCGATGAGAAAAACAGGAAACAAATCCAAACAGCTGACATTGTAGTCGTCTCATGCTCAGCAACAGAAACAGCAAGACTACTTCTAAATTCCAAATCGAAATTCTTCCCCAACGGGATTGGAAACGAAAATGACTGGGTGGGCCGCAACCTTCAGGGACATGCTTACACAGGTGCTTATGGAATCTTTGAAGATGAAGTTTACGATGACCTGGGTCCGGGCGCTTCGGTAGCTATCAGTGATTTCAATCACCATAACCCGGGGATTATGGGCGGAGGTGTGCTCTGCAACGAATTTATACGGATGCCATACTCATTTACAGGAATCCGCCCTCCGGGATCAGCCAGTTGGGGAAAAGAACACAAAGCATTCCAGCGACTTAATTTCAAAAGAGTAGCTCAGGCAGTCGGACCTTACCAGGAGATCCCGAACTTTGAAGCCAGGGTTAAAGTTGATCCGGTTGTAAAAGATTTCTGGGGAATTCCTGTCGTAAGATTATCAGGATCACGACACGAGAAAGACATCGAAGGATGCAAGCTGATGTCCGAAAAAGCTGAATTATGGTTGAAAGAGGCCGGGGCTATTCAAACATGGCAATCACTTGGCGGCGGAAAAGGGATCAGTGGTGGTCAGCACCAGGCAGGAACCTGCCGAATGGGAAACGATCCTAAAACTTCAGTTACCGACAAATTTGGAAGAATCCATGCAGTTCCAAACCTCTTCGTGGCCGATGGCAGTCTGAATGTCAACAACGGAGGATTCAATCCAGCTCTGACAATCATGGCTTTAGGCTTCCGTGTAGGAGGTTACATTGCCAGTGAATGGTCAAAAGGAAACCGATTCAAATAACCCAGCAACAATGAACAGAAAACTCAAAATAACGCTGCTCACGATTCCGGTAATTCTGATCGTCTGCACAATCGCATTTGGCTCGTTTTATACTTACTGGAACACAGCCTCACCCGATAAAACCTGCTCTTCATGCCACGAAATCGGGAAATCGGTCAACTCACAGGCACAATCGTCGCATCGGAACTTTCATTGCAAAGAGTGCCATGGAACAGCTTTGAGCAATGGACTGCACAGCATCAAAGAGAAAGGGATGATGGTTGTAAATCACATCAAAGACAAGAAGGTTGAGAACATTAAACTGAATGAGGAACAACTGCTCGAAGTGCTTATCAACTGTAAACGTTGTCACACATCCGAATACGCAAAGTGGACATCTGGTGGCCATTCTGTAGATTATGAACACATATTTTTAAATACAAAGCACAATTCAACCGAGCAAATCAATTACGACTGCCTGCGTTGTCATGGGATGTTTTTTGAAGGCAATGTCAGTGATGTGGTTGAACCAATGAATATCAAAGGGCCATGGAAACTAAAAGACGCGAAGATGGCAACAAACCCTGCAATTCCCTGCATGGCCTGCCACCAGATTCACCAGGACGGATTGCCTAAAGTGAGACCTGATTACGCGGATCCAAAAACAATCTTTTATCAAAAGAAAAACGTGTTTTCGAAACTGGGCTTTTACGACCGTCATGAGAAAGTCTATTTCCCCGCTACTGAATTACCGCAGTTAAACCTCTGGGCAGGCGAACGAAAAGTCAAAGTTTCGGATGACCGGATCATGCGCAATTGCGTTCAATGTCATGCGCCCAATGCGCTGCATCAGGCAGGAACTTCCGATGATCGCACGCCACGTGGTGTTCACGAAGGGTTAAGTTGTACTGCCTGTCACGATCCGCACAGCAACGATGCTAAAAACAGTTGTGCTTCCTGCCATCCCGCAATATCAAACTGCAAAATCGACGTTACTAAAATGAACACGAGTTATGCGGACGCCACAAGTACTAATAACATCCATTTCGTGGCATGTACTGATTGTCACAAAGAGGAAAAAAGAAAAATAGTGAGTACATTAAGGAATTAACCTCTATAAAGCTGTAATTTCGGAATCTGAATTTCGAGTTTTAAAACTATAGATAAACTGTTTTACTATGAAGTTATTAATCTGGCTGCTGCTTTTACCATCAACCATCTTCGCACAATCACTCGTGCAATATGTTGACCCGATGATCGGAACCGCTCCGGCAACCACAGAAAGCGCTAAGAAGCACAGCGAAGCCGGATCTGAATTAAAAGGACAGACATTTCCTGGTGTAGGCAGACCTTTTGGAATGACCCAATGGACACCCGAAACGCGCACCACCGAGGATAAATGCATCTCACCCTACTATTACAACGATTCATTCGTTACCGGATTCAGGGGAACCCATTGGATGAGCGGGAGCTGTACGCAGGACTATGGAAGCGTTACGTTGATGCCTTTTGTTTCGGAGGCAATTGACACGCTAAAGAGCCGTCCATCCTCCCGTTTTAATCACCAGAATGAATCCTCTTCACCAATTCATTACAGTGTTCTGCTCGAAGACTTTGGAATTAATGCGGAACTGGCCGGTTCTGTTCGTTCGGGGATGATGCGTTTCAATTATCCGGATGAAAAAGAAAGTTTCCTCTATATCCGCGTCAACAGCGATGAAAAACAAGGGAAAATTTGGGTAGATAAACAGAAAAACGAAATTACGGGTTACAATCCCGTTTTCAGGATCTACCAGGGGATGGGAAAATCGGCCGGGTTCAACGGTTATTTTGTCGTGCAATGCGACAGGCCATTTAAAGAAGTCGCTCAAATCAGAAATGACCAGCAACTGGTTGTAAGCTTCGGAAAAGAGAAAAATATTAAAGTGAGGATCGGAACCTCATTTACAAGTCTGGAGGCTGCCAGGAACAATCTAAAGATTGAGATTTCCGACTGGAATTTTGATAAACTCGTAAAAGCCGGGGAGAAAGAATGGAACGAGACCCTTGGGAAGATTAAAGTAAAAAACAGTTCGCACGACGATCTTGTTAAGTTTTATACCGCTCTTTATCATTGTTATCAGCTTCCGCGCATCGCAAGTGATGTTGATGGAAGTTACCAGGGATTTGCACAGGATACGATTATTCACAAGGCAGTTGGATTTGATTATTACGACGATTTCTCAATGTGGGATACCTATCGCGCATTACATCCGCTGATGACAATTCTTGAACCCAAACGAAGTCTCGACATGGTTAAATCGCTTGTCGCCAAAGCGCAGCAAGGCGGATGGATGCCCATTTTCCCGGCATGGGGAAGTTACACGGCGGCGATGATCGGCGATCATGTAAGCACAATGATATCGGATGCATACTTAAGAGGAATCACTGAATTCGACACCAAAGCTGCCTATAAGTATATGCGTCAGAATGCTTTCGATCAGCCTACAATTGAAGAATACAAGGATGGAAAAGGGAGAAGGGCGCTGGCGAGTTATCTGCAATACGGATATATTCCGCTCCAGGACAGTGTATGGGATGCATTCCACAAACGGGAACAAGTATCACGAACACTCGAATACGCACTCGATGACTATGCCTTGTCGCAATTTGCCGAAAAACTCGGGAAAAAGGATGATGCGATTGCATTAAAGAAACGATCGAAGAATTACGTGAATGTAATTGATGCCTCAACCGGTTATGCACGCGGACGTCATGCAGATGGTAAGTGGATTGAACCTTTCAATCCATTGGTAAAAACAAATTACATCACGGAAGGAACTCCGTTTCAATATACCTGGTATGTTCCGCAGGATATCCCCGGGCTAATTATGATGTTTGGAGGAGAAAAGCCATTTATCAAAAGGCTGAATGAATTCTTCGATGGCGGATATTACTGGCATGGGAATGAAACCGATCAGCAGGCACCTTATCTTTACGCAATGGCCGGAGAACCTTTAAAGACAGCGGAATTGGTCCGGAAGATTGTTACAGAAGAGTATGGAACCGGTCCGGGCGGATTGAGTGGCAACGAAGATGCCGGTCAGATGTCGGCATGGCTGGTCTGCTCAATGATTGGATTTTATCCCGTATGCCCCGGAAAACCTGAATATGTAATTGGAACTTCTGCGTTTGATGAGGTACAGATCAAATCAGGCAGCAAAGCGAAACCATTCACAATTAGAACAATTCGAGGAAAATCAATCGTGGCTGAAAGCATCACACTGAATGGAATACCGGTAAAAGGAAGTGTGATTCAGCATCGTCAGATTGTTGCAGGCGGAGAGCTGATTTTTAAATAAGCCTTAAGTCTGATCATTGAAGCTGGAAGAATGAAGACCGAAACAGACCTTACGGACGCGGAACATTCAACTAATTTCAACCGTTGAACATTTTTTTTCTGATATCTTTTTTATCAAGCCAAAAATGTTTCTAAATTGCGTAACTAATTGAAGAACCCCATTAATCACTAAAATCCACAATATTTCAGGATAAATTATATTTACTTAATAGAACTATTAAAACAAAAAAAATGGAAGAACAAAAAAAAGGATGGTCGAGGCGCCAGTTTCTTGGAGCATCGGCAGTTGGAGTAGCCGGATTGGCAGTATTACCTGGAATGACAGGTTTTGCAATGCCTGCCGCTGAAAAGGAAATTACATTGGGTTTTATCGGGTTAGGTCAGCAGGCTAATTTCCTGTTGAACGGATTCCTCGAAATCCCTGGAGTTAATGTTGTTGCAGGATGCGATGTGTATGGCATCAAACGTAGAAGATTTCAAAAAAAGGTGGATGCTTTTAATACAAAGAAAGGCAAAACCCTTAAAGTTGAAACTTACGAAAAGTATGGCGAAATCCTGAAAAGGAAAGATATCAATGCAGTCGTCATTGCTGTTCCCGACCATTCGCATGCCTATATTGCCATTGCTGCTTTAAAAGCCGGCAAAGATGTTTACCTCGAAAAACCAATGACTTTTACAATCAAAGAAGGCCAGGAACTGAAGAAAGCAGTTCGCGAAAATGGCCGCATCTTCGGTCTTGGAAGCCAGCAGCGTTCTGATCCGAACTTCCAGCACGCAGTTCATCTTGTACAAACAGGTGCGCTTGGAAAAATCACCAAAGTAAATGCCTATGTCGGAGCACCACCAAAACCTTACGATCTTCCGGCAGAACCAATACCTGCAGATTTGAACTGGGATCTCTGGTTAGGGCCACTTCCTTCCACAATTCACTATAACAATGCGCTGGATCCAATTATTACGGTCGATCCCGACGTAAATGAGAAAATATGGGGTGCATGGCGTTGGTACAAAGAAATGGGCGGCGGTTTCACAACCGACTGGGGCGCTCATATGTTCGACATCGCGCAATGGGGTTTAGGCATGGACAAAAACGGTCCTGTTGAAATCTCCCCGATTGGCGACGGTTCCGAATTTATGTCGTGGACTTATGCCAATGGCGTCGTAATGACATCTGAACCATTTGATGACAAGAAAACCAAAGGTGTTAAATTCATCGGTGAAAAAGGATGGATCGAAGTTTCACGCGGCTATTTCAAAGGTTCTGATCCTAAATACGATTCAAAGGAAAAAGTAACCAGCGATGGTCCTTACGAAACAAAAATTCCTCACCAGGTCAATTTCATTGAATCGGTAAGGGCACACAAAGATCCTGCAGTTCCGGTTGAAATCGGACATAGCAGCTGTTGTGTTTGCACATTGGGTAACATTGCCTGCGACCTGAAACGGACCATCAAATGGGATCCGAAGACAGAGAAATTTATTGGCGATACCGATGGCGCAGCAACCAAAAAGATGCATTACGAATACCGCGCTGGTTGGAAACTGTTGTAGTTTCAGCACGAATAAAATCTTAAAAGAGGATGTCTCACATGTTGGGACATCCTCTTTTTTTGGCGTCATAACTCCGGGTATTGATTTAACTCGCGGAAAGCAATTCGTAAATTGATCAACAGATCTGTATTATCGCTTTCACCTTCATCTGAAAACGGTCTTTCTTGCTCTTCAAAATGGAAAGTGTATATTTGAAAACTGTGAAGAGAAGAATTGAATTACTGGCGCCCGGCGGAGATATAGATTCCATAAAAGCTGCAATTCTTGCAGGGGCCGATGCAATCTATTGTGGCCTCGATCGTTTTAATGCGAGAAACAGGGCAGCCAATATCCGCTTTGATGACCTGCAAGGGATTTTAAGACTCGCACATCAGAACAATTGTGAAATCTTTCTGACCCTTAATATCAT
This sequence comes from Mariniphaga sp., assembly GCA_025355585.1. GTDB lineage: Bacteria > Bacteroidota > Bacteroidia > Bacteroidales > Prolixibacteraceae > JAAFHB01. The sequence continues at coordinate 8,256 of JANXZJ010000119.1, forward strand.
TATCGTTGAAAATGAAATCCCTGCAATTATAAGTTTGCTGAACAAACTGATCAATACAAGTATCGATGGTGTGATTGTTCAGGACCTGGGAATGTTTTATCTCATTTCAAAATACTTTAAAGGTCTTAAAATACACGCATCTACACAACTAACCACGCATAACGAAGGACAGGTGCTGTTTTTAAGCAAACTGAATGCTTCCCGCGTCAACCTCTCAAGAGAATTAAATATCACAGAAATAAAAGCGCTCACATCGGTTGCCCATCAAAATAATCTCTTAACAGAAGTATTTGTCCATGGCTCCTACTGCCTCTCCTATTCAGGCATTTGTTACATGAGTTCTGTTCATGGAGGCAACTCGGGGAACCGCGGCAGATGCAGTCAGCCATGCAGGGATCAGTATTTAACAACTCCTTCCGGTAAGGATTACCCATTGAATCTGAAAGATAATTCAGCCTGGTTCGATCTCCCGGAACTATCCGACGCAGGCGTTGATTCACTCAAAATTGAAGGAAGAATCAAGAAGTCAGATTACGTTTACACGGTGGTAAACAGCTGGAGAAAACAACTCCAGGGTTTTTACAACCTGGGGCGTAAAAATGTTGATAACAGCGATCACTATAAGGTTTTTAACCGTGACTTTTCAAATTCCTACCTGAAAGGAGACCTGCACAGGGATATGTTTATCGACAATCCGCGCGATCATTCCATTCAGCATCTTTCGGAGCTAAATGATTATTCTTCAGCTGATGCAATGGAAAAAGGTCATTTAGAATTATATGATGAAAAAGAAGCGGTTAAATCGACTGTTGAGAATAAAATCAAGCAGTTAAGCATCACAAAAGCGCCTTTAAGCATTCATATTTCAGGAGAATGCGGCACACCTTTACGGGTTGCTGTAAAGATGCCGGAAACTTCATTTGAAGTGCTTTCGGAAATGAATCTTTCAAATACCGGGACAGAAGCCATCAGTCATGCGATGGTTTTAAAACGACTGAAGGTCCTCAACGATACGGAATATTACATAGCGCAACTAACACTTGAAGATCTTCAAAACGATGTTTATATCCCGTTTAAAGCGTTAACTTCCATTAAAAAAAGAATCCTGTTCGTCCTGAATGGTTCAAAGGAATTTGTAGACCCCATTGATGTTCCCGTCCTTAAAAAGCACATTAGCCTGAAAGATAAGCACACGCTTTCTGTATTAATTTCTTCACAACAGGATTTGCATCTTTGCGATGAAACCGCTGCAACTGTCTTTTTCCAATTGCCTGAATCTTTTAAGAATAAATCTGCTGAGCTGACCGCACTTTTTACAAAAAACAAGAAACTTGTGCCCTGGTTTCCGCCTGTTTTAACAGGAAAAGACTACCAGTCAGCAGTTGATTTTCTTGAGCAGATTCAGCCATCCATCATTGTAACAAATAATACAGGAATCGCGTATGAAGCCTGGAAGAAGGGAATCCGCTGGATCGCCGGACCTTACATGAATATTGTTAATTCATTTAGCCTGGTCTGTTTAAAAGAATATTTTAACTGCTCCGGCGCATTTATTTCGAACGAAATAAGTAAGGTTCAGATGCAGCGTATTCAAATTCCCGACGATTTCAAACTGTATTACAGCATCTATCACCCGATCGTGCTGATGACAAGCCGGCAATGTCTGCTTCACCAGGTGACGGGATGTGAAAAAGATCAGATGGATGATGATTGTATTGAGCATTGTGCGAAATCTGCATCAATTACAAACCTGAAAAAGGAAACGTTCCTGATTGAAAAGACAAAGGGAAACTATCACCGGATCTATAATGAGATCAATTTTCTGAATACGGCCGTTGTGACAGAGCTGCCCGATCTCTTTTCAGGTTTTTCCATCGATTTAACAGATCTGAAAACAGAAACAGAGATAGGGATGGATAAACCGGACCTTATTCAACTGTTTGAAAACCTTCTGAACGGAAATATGGATTCAGAAAAGGAACTCCGGCAGGTTATTCATCCCACAACTGACGCTCAGTATTACAAGGGAATCTGATAACCTGAGTCCGATATAGTTAATAGTCTATTGTTTTAAAAATAAGGTAATAAGGCTGTTTTCTTTTACTAATATTGTTTTCTACTTAGGTTGAAAAATAAGATAAGGTTTTAAAACCTTATTTTCTAAACCGTACTTTAGTAGCGATTTTGGGACCATAAGCCATTAAAATCTTATTACCTTATTGGTTTTCAAGCATTTTAAGCTTTGTCACCTATAGAACTCAGGTTAGTAAAGTCAAATATTTAACAACAATGAATATGTTGAATAACTCCATCGATGAATATATCAGCGGTTTTCCGGAAGAAATACAAATTCTGCTCGAACAAGTCCGGACAACGATCAAACAAGCAGCTCCGGAGGCAAAAGAAGACATTAAATATGCAATGCCAACATTTGTTTTGAATGGAAACCTGGTTCACTTTGCTGCCTTTAAAAACCACATTGGTTTCTATCCTGTCCCATCGGGCATCGAAGCGTTTAAAAAAGAGCTTTCTGTTTACAAAGGCGCGAAAGGTTCGGTACAGTTTCCGCTCGACCAACCGATGCCATTGGAACTGATTACGAAGATTGTAAAGTTCAGGGTGGATGAGAACCTGCGAAAGGCAAAAGCGAAAAAGAAGTAAATTTAAAACCTATCATTCAATCCGGATTGTGCCGTTCCCAAATCACAAAACATCCAAATCGGTTCGATTTATGCTCAAACCGATTTCAAAAAGCATTCATTGGCACCCAATGATGCCCAAACAGATTTTAAAAAGTATTCATTGGCACCCAAGGATGCCCAAACAGATTTCAAAAAGCATTCATTGGCACCCAATGATGCCCAAACAGATTTTAAAAAGCATTCATTGGCACCCAATGATGCCCAAACAGATTTTAGAAAGCATCTATTGGCACACAATGATGCCTAAACAGATTTTAAAAAGTATCCATTGACACCCAAGGATGCCTAAACAGATTTCAACATCCCTCCTTTTAGATTGATTTTGGAAAAATTAATGGTTTCGCGAAAAATAAATTACTTTTTTTTCAATTTTCATAAAAATATTGATGATTTGGCCTTCTTTTTTGCTAAAAATGATTTATATTAGCTCTTTACTTCAATTGATACTCTCTAAAAAAAAATGTTATGGAGAAACTAATTGTTCCTACTCTGCTATCAGTCAGTGATGGTATCCTGATGGCTGAGCGATTTGAAAAGACCATACAAAAACTAACTGAAACTGATCCAAAAGTCAAGAATCTTTACGATGTAATGACTTCGGTTTCCAGGCGTTTAGTAAAAAATCAGAAAAATGGGACCAGGAGTCCTTTAACCAGCGAACTGCTTCGACTTGGTAAGCGTCGCAGCCGCGCGCGAATCGCGTTTTGCAATATATTGCATGGCATTTCGGTTTCATTGATCGAAGAACCCAGCGCGAAAGCATCAAAACTATATGCCATTTTCGAAAAACATGGCGCAACTGCAGATAAGCCTGGTTACAAAAAAGTAACAGCAATGTTAATATCGCTAATTTTGGAATTCGATTTACCCGCTAATCAGGATTTATTGCGGGAATTGAATCTTTTACCATTTTATGAGTCGCTGAAAACCGCACATCAGATTTTTGATTCAGTCAGTAAACAGAAATCGGATGAAAAAGCCATCCGGATCGCTGATTCGGAACCGGCAATCGCTATTTTGGAAGAATTGATTAAAGCAATGGAAGATTTACTGGCCATGATCCAACTCAATTATCAAATTGACAAGGCTACCTATGGTGAAATCTATAACCAGTTGGTGACCTATATCAACGAAATCAATACAACTGCCCGCGCGCGCAAAACCCGCAAACAAAACAGTAACGAAGCGGAACCAAAACCTGAGCCGGTTTAATAATAATGAATAATTCTTTAAAACGGGGACTGTTCCATAATTCCGGAATCGTCCCCGTTTATTTGGGTTAAACTTAAATAATATAAATAATTATTACTTTGCCATATCAAATCTAATAATCAGTACCTTTGTTTGTAATATTGAATGGAGGTTATGATACCTATTCAACTAAACTAGACGGAGAGGCCTGATTTTATCTGACATATATTCGAGTTGACGCTAATATTGAACGGCCGACAAAAAAACGACTAAAATGAAAAAATTTATTACACGAATTTCACTTCTGATTATTATTCTCGTTTTTTACCAATGCAAAAAAGAAACTGTGCGTGAGCCACTTGTCAATATTACTGACAATCTTTTTTTAAATGCATTAATTGAAAGTGGAGTAGATACTAACAATGATAAATTGATTAGCCTGGTTGAAGCTGAGGCTGTGACATATTTGGATGTAAGTTCAACCGGAATTTTTGATTTAAAGGGAATTGAAAACTTTACCAATCTGGAGACATTTTTTTGTTCTAAAAACAACCTGGAAGAGATCGATCTTTCAAAAAATAGTGCATTAAAAGAACTAGCAGTTAATGAAAATCAATTGGCAGATTTAAATCTGAAATACAATCAGAATCTGACCAGATTTTACTGTTCATCTAACAAATTAATAAATCTCGATATATCGGATAAGAAATTTTTGACAAGTTTGAACTGCGAAAACAACAAATTGAAGACCCTTAATGTATCAGGAAATTCTGCGCTAAAAGAATTTAACTGTGATGATAATAACCTTGAAGAATTGGATCTTTCCACCAGCATTGCACTTGAAACATTACATTGCTATCACAATCAGCTCAACTCACTTGATTTATCAGGCAATATAGAATTAAATTACCTGGATTGCAGAGCAAATAAAATCAGTAGTATAAATCTTAGTAAAAATACAAATCTCGAATTTCTGAATTGTAATAACAACGTTCAATTGAGGTCGCTTGATATTTCCAATGTTTCAGCATTAAAAGATCTGTGGTGCAGCTATACTGATTTACAAATGCTTGATGCTTCGAAAAATTTAATGCTCAGAACTATAGTTTGCGCCACAAATAAAATTGCCGATCTTAATGTTTCGGGGAATCATAATTTAGCTGTTTTAAGGTGTGACGGAAACTTAATTTCAAAGCTTGATATTTCTAAAAACGGAGAATTAAGTATTCTTTTTTGCGGACAAAATTTACTGGATAGCATCGATGTCTCGAATAATCCAGCGCTGACATTTTTAGATTGTGAGAACAATACAATCCGGAAGCTGGATGTCACAAAAAACTTAAAACTTGAATCATTGAATTGCATGCAAACTGAAATTAAAACACTGGATGTAACTCAAAATGAAACATTAGTACAGCTGTTATGTTCGGAGACAAATTTGGAGCAACTTAATATTTCATTAAATAAAAAACTCAGATTATTATGGCTCGAAAATATGCCTGAACTAAATAAAGTATGCGTTTGGAATTTGCCTTTCCCACCTAACGGAAATTTTGAATTAAGAGCAGACAATTCACCAAATGTTTTCTTTACGGCCAACTGCGACTAATATTAAATTACCTGTAGACCTGCTCCCCCTCGTTTGTAACGAGGGGTTCGTTGTCAGTCGTTTGTAACGATAAATACATCATAACATGTCTTCAAAAAACGATGCAGGAACCAAAGAAATAATAAGTATTACAACAGAAATTTAAAAACAAGTTTCAAACGAACGGGATTTCCGGTGTATCTGTAGATCATTACGGCACATTATTAAGAACCAACATATAACAATTTAAAAACTGATATCATGAAAATTAAACTTTTAGTGGCATTTATTACAATGGTGATCATTTGTAGTTGGATCAGTCCATCAAAACCGGAATTTTTGTTTTTAAATTCAAATCAGCTGAAACCATTGGGGATCATACTTAATAAGAATGGGGTGTTTTATAAGAACCTCAACCCCAATTGGAAACAGGATAATGTAAAGAACGACGGTTTAAGTTTCTATTGTTGCAGCGACAATTATTTAACCACAATTCATTACACCGAGACAGAGGTAATCAAAGCCAACAATAAAAATGAAAGATTACTAATGAACCTGAAAACAACAAGAAATGATTTTTACCCGGTATTGATAGGCAATACGAAAGGAGAGCAAAGTCTGGATAATGAGACGTTGGCGAAAGATTTGAAACTGTTCCCAATAGCGATCTGCATGAGCGAAACGAAACTGCGAAACAGAAAAGACACGATCGTTGTTTGGTTAAAACCAACAGAATCATTAAAGAAAGCATTGCCAGCAAATGTTAAGATCGAAGACTACCTGAAAGTACGACCGGTGAATAAAAAATAACGGGTACTGCTATCCTATTTGTTTGTAATGAAGACATTTATTGTCAGCCGTTTATGACGATGATAAATTTTTCAACCCTATGTCGCTGATTGCATGTCTTATCAAATAATATTTAACCGACATATCAATGAAATACGCAGACTTTAAAATAAACGAAAACACGATTGAATTTCATAATTCATTAGTTGGGAACGAAAAAGTATTGGTCGATGGAAAAGTTGTATCGGAGAAGTTTTCCGTATTTGGAACGGCACATAAATTTGAACTAAACAACAAGGAATTCCAATTAATATCAAGCACAATTTTTCTTGGCCTTGGCATAAAACTGGAACTAACAGAGAACGAAAAACTAATTGATAACAAATCAATTTATTGGACAAGGCATTCATTAATATGGTTTGCTGCCGGTTTTTTTATTGGCATGGGTGCTTTCGAAACATCGGTGGTAAAAAGGAACTTGATTTCGTGAATCTCCCGCCATGGGCGGAGTGTAAACCATTCTAAAAAGAAAACTTCAATGATAAAAACATTTCTATTGCTAATGATGCTACTTCCGGCCATCCTGTTCGGGCAGGAAACCAAAAGAATTTCAGACAAAGCAACCAATGAGACTTTCTTTGTTCTTAAATCAGATAAAACCACAAGACATGGGGAATACAATAAGTTCAGTTATAGAAATACACTTCTAATCAAAGGTTTCTATAAACAAGGTCTTAAGGACAGTATCTGGGAATGCTACAATTTTGACGGACAAATATCCCTTAAATATGATTATTCCAAAAATGAACTTCTTTTTTACAAACCAAGCGACAAGATCAAGAGGTATAAATTCCTCAATGAAACAGAAAATGCCGATACGACTATAAACCGACCTCCAATATTCTTAGGAGGTGACGACGCTTTTACTTCTGATATTGTGAGGAATCTGCGGTATCCGGTTGAAGCTCTTCAAAATGGAATTTCCGGTAAAATCAATGTTTCGTTTTTGGTTGACAAAAGTGGAAAAACGAGCAATTATAAAATCGAAAAACGACTTGGTTTTGGCTTAGACCTGGAGGCAATAAGAGTATTAAAACTGCAACCTGACAATTGGCTTCCAGCGATACAAAATGGACAAGCTGTTGACATTGAAGTTACCTATCCTGTTGCATTCAAGATGTAATAATTCATAGAAGAACAACTATCAATATCAAGCTATAAACCGGTTTCGGTGCTTTATTATAAGGGAATTAGTATATTTGAAGTACAGCCCTTCTTAGGAGGTTCAACGGTTAAAATCCTCCCTGCGCATAGTTGAAGAACAAATAAAATTCTTCCAAAATGAGACATTTATTGTATATCGTTACTGTCGCCGGGAGTTTACTTCTGATGGGTTGCACAAGAACCATAGGAACGCTTGACATCGCTGGAAATGTATCAGATGAATACACGAAAAAAGGTATTCCAAAAAGAACTGTGATTATCCATGGCCTGAAATCCACTGATTCAACGTTTGTACCTACCGAAGATATTGGTCACTTCGACACAGACAGCACTGGACATTTTACCTTTACATTGAAAGAAATCAAAGATGTTATCTGGTACAATTTTGTTTTTGCAGGTGATTCAGATTATCCCTATTCCACCCAAATGGTAAGTATTTATGAACTTAAACGCAATGCAAAGTTTTTAACTTTCAATCTTGAAAAATTTACCGATCTCACGATTAAGATTGAGCGGATTAACAAAACAGTGCGCTGCGATACGCTTTTCATTTCATGGAAAACCGATGGCAATGACGGAAGAATATACCCGCATAAAGTGATCAACCTTGGGGCAGTCCCTGATTTTGAATTCAGGTGGATCGGTGGAAAAGTTAAATCATTTATTGAAACCAAAACATTAGCGAATAAAAACACGATCATTCACATGTACTTATTCCGAAACATGAAAGCAAAAGAGATGTCCGACACCATCTTTTGCATCAGAGATGTTAAGAATTCCTTTACTTTTAGGTATTAACAAAGACATTGACTTTGATGAAAACATTATTGTCCGATACATTCATCAACTATTACCGGTTGACTCTGTTTAAATGCAGACTAGTTTTTTGAGCTTAAACAATATAGGCGGCAAAGTGGTTAATACAGGTAAAATAACAACTTCAAATTTATCAAATATGAAATTCTACAAATTAATTTTATTTGCCTTCGTTGCATTGGCATTGAACGCTTGTAATCAGAGCCCCGCGAAAAAAGATGCTGACGCTAACGTAAAATACTATCGGGGCATTCAATTCAGTGAAACACCTTGGGATACAGAAAAAGGTTCTCACCCGCTTACAGCTGAGGAAGCCAAAACAATTAATAATTACAAATTTACGTATAACGAAAAGAACCAGTTGGTTTCCGTTGAATTCAACAGGAACAATGTGCTGCTCGATTATTCATCGTTTGGAGCGGCCAGAATTACCTATATCTATGAAGGAGACAAACAACTCAAACATTTCTTTGATGACAAAGGCGTGGCTACAAAAAATGGCGGAGCAGATGTCTTTGAATATACGCTCAATGAAACAGGGATGAGGATTGCGATGCGTTATTTGGATGAAAAAGGCACTCCAATTGAAAACCGGAACAAAATCCACAATTACAAGTGGAAAAAAATGGACGATGGAATGATCCAGGAAGTGCGGTTTAATCTGGCCGGAGCAGATGTGGTGATGAATGAGTTCTGCCCTTTCCATGAACTTCGTTTCTCGTACGATGTAAAAGGTTATGCAACAAGGGTCGCCAACTACTCTGCTGATACCCTCACCAATTGCACCGCTGAAAACTGCGGAGATATTGGTGTTTCCTATTTTCAGCTGGATAACAATGAACATGGTGACGTGTTAAGCTTTTCGGTGCATAACACATTCGGGCAACTTTCTAATTTATACTGGGGCTGGGCAAAACGGATCAGTGTGGTTGATGCGAATGGGTACGTGTTGGAAGCAACACAGTTCGATCAGGACAATGAATACCTGGGCGGCAAAAATGTTCCGGTAACTACATCTGTGTACGACGAACATGGCGCAGTGATCAAACAGGTTTCGATGGATAAAAACAAAACGGTGATCAATAACCCCGCGAATGGTGTCGCCACAACAGTCTATAAATACGATAAGGAAGGGCGCAGGACCGAAACATTGAAATACGATAAAAATGATGTTCTGGTTATAACTAAAGGTTAGTTTTTAAAACTTAAAACGACACAATGAAATATTTTAGTTCACTCAATCAGACCATTGCGTTAACAATGGTACTGTTCCTTGCATCCTGTTCAGGCGGAGGAAACCAGAAGAAGCAACCGGAGGCAGCGACTCCCGGTCAGGTCACCGCCAACACAGTTAAGGTAACTGATGAATCACAGAAATTGCTCAAATATTTGGAAGAAACGGGCGATTACGTGAACGGGCGGAATTTTCCATCTTTAATTAAAGCTTCAGCAGTCAATAAAGAGCTTGAATCGAATATCCACATTATCGATTTAAGAGACCCGAAAGCTTTTACCAAAGGACATATTAAGGGTGCTGTAAATGTCGAATTCACAAAAATCCCCGACTATTTCACAAACGTGATCAAACCTTTCGGTTACAGCAAGATTGTGATGGTTTGTTATGCGGGGCAGATTGCGAGCTACACCACATCCCTTTTGCGCTTAATGGGATACGGAAATGTTTATGCGCTGCGTTGGGGAATGAGCGGCTGGAATAAAGACTTTGCAAAAGATTCGTGGCTGACAGCTGTTTCAGATAAGTATGAAGACAAGTTGGAGTTAACGGAGAATCAAAGAGCTGAAGCAAATGACTTTCCGCAGCTGAATACGGGCAAATCAACAGGTGAAGAGATTATGGCTGCACGTTTCAAAAGTGTGTTTGCAGCAGGATATGCCGATGCATTTACTTCGGCTGAAAAAGTCTTTGAACAACCAAAAAACTTCTATACGATTAATTATGAGCGAAAAGATAAATATGATGCGGGACATATTCCGGGTGCTGTCCGTTACAAACCCAATGGTACACTTGGAATTGTTTCAGAGATGGAGTCCATCCCTTCCGGCAAAGAAGTGGCTGTATATTGCGGTACGGGACATAACTCCGCATTTGTAACTGCCTATCTGCGTTTATTCGGGTACAATGCAAAGACGATACCTTACGGGAATAATGCGTTTATGCATAAAACGATGGTAGAGAAAAAGGAAAAACTTTCGTGGCTTCCATTTACTGAAGCTGAAATTGACAATCTGCCATATGTAAAAAATTAAGGTTCGATAACGTTTAGTATGCGTAATTGGATTTTGTAATGATCGCAGCTGGCTATTAGCGACTAGCGATTGGCAAATTCACTTACTTAAGCGATCTTGTGTTATCTTAATTTTTTAATGATTAGTGTCTAACAGTTAGCACGATCGTGCAAGCAGCAAGTTGCTAAATGCCAGCAGCTTTTTGAATAGGTTATTTGAAAGCAGTTTGCAGATTTTAATTTCGCAATTCGTCATAGAACAATTAAATTGAATCATTTTCCAGCCGGACGCTTGTGTCAGGCTGGAATTTGTATTTAAAGACTTCAGGTTGCTCATCAGGAGTCAGAATCAGAAGTTTCTTAAAGCCTAGCTGATTTAATATCACCCACACTTTTGCCGTTGTTGATACATCGGCTGAATAAAGAATAATTTCATCCTTCGATTCTTTAAAAATTGTCTGGTTCGCCTTATCCAAAAGATTTTCAACCGGAATATTGATTGAATTCTTAATTTTAACAGAATCGAACTTGCCCCCGGTCCCTAAATTAATCACAAGGTATTGCGTGTTTAGCGCTTTCAATTGAGCGAAAGTAATCGAATTGTTATTGTTTATTGCTGCTTCAACCGTCTTTCCCGGATCCTGTCTGAACAGGTTTGGATTAAAGCTTCGGACAAGCACCAAAACAAGCAGGATGATTAAAAAAAGAAAGATAAATCGAAGACTTTTAAACTGTTCCATTTTATTTGATTTTCAGTTTTATTCGCAGCCACCATCTAATTTTGATGCCTGAAGATGTTTTGCGTTAAAATAGTGTGTCTTTAAGCTGTCGGGTAAACTGTTGATTTGGGTGAATGTTTTACGTGCATTGAACCGGTTTTCGAACAACGCATTCTCACGAGGTGTTATATTCTCACCTTCAAATTGGCTCAACATTACCGTTTTGTACCATTCGTTAAGCCCACCTTTCATTACAAAATTATTTCCGTAACCCATTCCAGTACTGATTGTCCAGGCATAGCAGGCTGTCCGATCGTCATTCCCGTAATAAATGTTCTTTAGTCCTTTCTGATTCAAATAAACTTCCCATTTGGGATCAGAGAAATCATTAAAAGGGATATTAACTGAACCGGGAATGTTAAACGCTTTAAACTGTTCAGCATCCCTGACATCGATCAATTGAAAGGTCGTATCTTCGTTATTGATAAAACGTGCAACCTGATCAACCGAAAAGTAAATGTCATCTGAAACCGATTTTGAAAGTAATTCGTCCGGTTTGAGCTGAAATGATCTGGCGGTATTGAAAGGTAAGAAAGCCATCATAATTCCAACTCCAATTAATAGGATCGAAAATTTTATCCTGGCATTCATGGCTATCGGGTTTAAATTTCAGAGGTAATTTCGGGACGGCTGAATCTTTTCTCGGCAAGTTCTGACAGCCAGAATAAGAAAACGGCGGCAACAATCAGGATGAATGTGAAAACGCCTGTTGAAACACCCATCCATTCATCGATCCGCATCGCGCCTTTATAATTTCCAAGGAATATAGTTTGGATATACGGGGAGGTCTCCGCAAAAAGAAAAGCGCCAACCAATCCGCCCAACAAGAAGATCATCGCATCGATTTTTCCGATTGAGAGTGCACTGATCCCGGTTCCGGGACAATATCCGCCCATGATAAATCCGGCACCCATAATGACGCCGCCAATGATTGTTGCATTCATATAATAGGGATTCACATAGACCAGTTTCAGGTTTAATAAACCAAAGAAACTGAGCAGTTGAGAACCAACCAAAGCGACAATGGCTGCGGTAAAAAATACCTTTAACACAGTTGTGTCGTAACCATAAAACATTCCGGCTAACCGGCGGCTTGAAGAAAATCCGGCTTGCTCAAGGGCAAACCCAAAGCCGACTCCGATGAAAAGCGCGATCAGAAGGTTTAACCATTCCGGAAATTCTGAAATTATTGAAAGTGGACCCATCGTTTGAAGTATTGAATGATTGATTAATAAACTGTCAGCTTTTTAAATCCAGAGACTTCGAAAAAACCAGGCAAAAAGATAGGCTGACCCGAAAATGGCCACCATGGTTACAAAACCAGCAACCGAAAGAACCGCCATGCCAGAAAGTGCAGCGCCACTGGTACATCCGCGGGCAAGCTGAGCCCCGTAGACGAAAAACACGCCTCCAAAGAATGCAAAGAGCAATCTTTTCCTGGTGGTGATTTTTGGTGATTTTTCAACTTTAAATTTCAAACGGTGCGAGATAGCGCCTGAAATAAAACCACCCAGCACCATTCCAAACACTTCGAGCGCCAGCCAGTTTTTCAACGGGCTTTCCCCATTTTCGAAGTATTTACTGTAATAGGGCGATTCCATTGCATGATCCTTATCAACCGCGCCAACAATGGCCACCATCGCGTATTTAATACCTCCGCTGGCACCAAGTCCGCGCCCCGAAAGGAACATGGCAGATAACAGCACGAATCCAAGAAGCGTTCCTGCCAAATAAGGATTCATATATTTTCTTTTTTCCATCTTTAAATAAGTTTATTAATTATTTAGATGCTGTCTAATAAGACAATTTCATTGGTTGGTTTGTTTTAGAAAAATATAAACGAGTAAAACTGCTATCAGAATATTCAATAAAGAAACTGAATAAAAGGCACAATACAGCAAACCACAAATTATGAGCAATTTACATTTCCTTTCAATGATGCAAAAAATGTTATACTTTGTTAATATTAGACCTTTACTGACCGATTGACTAACAGAATGTTTAATTTTGCAATTGTTATTACTATTTAAAATTAAAAAATAGAGGATATGAAAACAAAATTAATGGTTTGCTTGATTGCATTTATCATGATTGAATCGTGTGTTAGTACCCGAAAATATAAAGAACAGGTAAATCAGGCTGCCCAGGAGAAATCAGCTCATTCCGCCACAAAAGATGATCTGAACAGATGCTCCAATACGGTGGTCGTTGATGAGAAAAAAATTGCGGATCTACAGGCAGAATTGGCTTTGGCTCAGGAACAGGCTACCTTTTTGAAGCAGAACAACACCCAGGCCTTGAAACAGCTTGAAAATCTGTCTGTGATCTCGAGTTCGCAGGCCGAAAGCATCAAAAAGTCGATGGAAAACATGGGAATAAAGGATAATATGATCTTCAGCCTCCAGACATCGCTTGCACAACGTGATTCTTTAAATATGGCGTTGGTAATGAATCTGAAAGGAGCAATCGGCAATCTTGATGATAAGGATATCAATATTAAGGTTGATAAAGGTGTGGTTTACATCGACATCTCAGATAAAATGCTTTTCAAAAGCGGGAGTTACAATATTACAGACAGAGCCAGCGAAGTGTTGGGTAAAGTGGCCATGGTGCTGAAAAATCAAAAGGACATCGAATTTATGGTTGAAGGGCATACTGATAATATTCCATTCAGAAGAGGTGACCTTGTCGACAACTGGGACTTGAGCGTCAAGAGGGCAACTGCAGTGATCCGTGTACTTCAGGATAAATACGGTTTAAATCCTGCCAAGATGACCGCC
>JANXZJ010000120.1 GCA_025355585.1 Mariniphaga sp.
CGGAGTTGTTGATCTGTAATATGGAACCGGAAGTGAAACTTCAGATTGAACTTTCAATCGAAAAGGGTCGTGGTTATGTTCCAGGTGTTGAGAATAAACCTTCGGAAGAAGAGTTTGGAGTAATCCCAATTGATTCTATTTTCACACCGATCAAAAATGTAAAGTATGATATCGAAAACTATCGTGTCGAACAGAAAACCGACTACGAAAAATTGGTGATCGAAATCACAACTGACGGATCTATCTATCCTAAAGATGCCTTGAAGGAAGCAGCTAAAATTCTGATTTACCATTTTATGCTTTTCTCCGACGAGAAAATTACACTCGACTCAGATGAGAAATTTGCCAATGAAGAATTTGATGAAGAGATTCTTCACATGAGGCAGCTTCTTAAAAACCGGTTGATCGATCTTGACCTGTCTGTCAGGGCATTAAATTGCCTTAAAGCAGCTGATGTCGATACACTTGGTGAATTGGTTACTTACAATCGCAACGACTTATTGAAATTCCGTAACTTCGGAAAGAAATCACTGACAGAACTTGACGATTTATTGGTTAACCTCGGTTTGAGTTTCGGGATGGACATCAGTAAGTATAAATTAGACAAGGAATAACAGAAATGAGACATAAAAAAAGTTTCAACCATTTAGGGAGGACAACTTCACATCGGCATGCGATGCTTTCAAATATGGCAAATTCACTGCTTATCCACAAAAGGATCAGCACAACAGTTGCCAAAGCCAAAGCATTACGTGTATATGTTGAGCCAATTATTACCCGCGCAAAAAGTGATACAACTCACAATCGCCGCGAAGTATTCAGCTTGCTGCAAAGCAAAACTGTTGTCACTGATCTTTTCCGCGACATCATTCTGAAAATCGGCGATCGTCCGGGTGGTTATACCAGGATTTTGAAAACAGGTAACAGACTTGGTGACAATGCAGAAATGTGTATTATTGAGCTGGTGGACTATAACGAAAATATGTTATCGGCTCCCAAGAAAGAGGTTGGTAAAAAACGCAGATCAAGGAAAAAAGGTGATGCTGTTGCCGCTGAAGGAGCTCCTAAAAAGGAAGCTGCTGCGCCAAAAGCAAAAGCAGAACCCAAAGTTGCTGAAACACCCGTTGTTTCTGCTGAGACCGAAGAAAAAGCTGAATAATTTTTACAGTTATTATATTGAAAAGGGCAACGCGAGTTGCCCTTTTTTTGTACCTTTTTGTTGCCTTCCATCCAACCTTTTCTCTTAAACTTTGTTAATGAATTGATATTTGTCAGTAAGTGACGAATTCTTATTGAAAAAATCATATATTTGAACCAACTAATAGGCAATCACATGGACTATATTAAGAAAAAGCTACTTGAAAAGGGTGAAAAAGAAAGAGCTGTTGTAAAACGGTTGATTGGGGAGTTCGGGGAAGTTGTCGTGGAAAATGTCAACATTGACCAGATCCTTACTGGAATGAAAGGAATGACAAGCTTGCTGACAGTAACTTCAAAACTTGATCCTGAAAACGGGATCAGGTACCGTGGGCATTCTATCCCTGATCTGCAAGAGAATTTACCTAAAATCAATCCTGAGGGAGAACCATTACCGGAAGGGCTTTTTTATCTGATGTTGCTTGATGAAATGCCTACCCGCGAGGATGTTGACCATTTGAGTAAAGAATGGTATAACCGTAGCCATGTGCCTTATCACGTTATTAAGGTAATCGAAGCGATGCCTACAACCAGTAAGCCAATGACGCAGTTCAGCACTGGGATCATTTCAATGGCGACGGATTCGATATTTCAAAAAGCTCACAGGGCAGGGTTGAATAAAAATGATTACTGGGATACAACCTATGAAGACGTAATGAATCTGATAGCCCGTCTTCCTGTTATCGCTGCGTACATTTATCGTCGTAGTTTCAAGGATGGTAGTTTCATCGAACCGGATCGTAACCTTGACTGGGCTGCCAACTTTGCTCATATGATGGGATATGACAATGAAGAAATATACCGGTTATTCCGGATGTACATGTGTATTCACGCTGATCACGAAGGAGGTAATGTTTCTGCACATGCAACTCACCTTGTAGGTTCCGCATTGAGCAATCCTTATTATTCTTATGCTGCCGGTATGCTTGGCCTGGCCGGACCTTTACATGGTTATGCCAACCAGGAAGTGATGTACTGGATTTCCGAAATGTTGAAGGAAATAGGTGACAGCACCGATGAAAAAGTTGTACGCGAAAAGATTGATGCTTATGTACGTAAGACAATTTCTGAAGGCAAAGTGATACCTGGATATGGCCATGCTGTTTTGCGTGTTACCGATCCCCGATTTACGGCCCAACAAATTTTCGCAGAGAAATACATAAAGGATGACCACTTAATTAATACGGTGAACATGCTTTATGACATTGTACCACCGATTTTAAAATCACTTGGAAAGGTTAAAAACCCCTGGCCAAATGTTGATGCATTTTCAGGCGCACTTTTACATCATTACGGAATCAGTGAATATTTCTTTTATACCGTCATGTTTGGCGTCAGCCGCTCACTGGGAGTATTGGCGCAATTGATATGGGACAGGATGTACAACCTGCCACTCGAAAGACCTTCTTCTGAAACACTGGAATGGTTTAAGGGTAAAGCCGGAATTTGATAAAGTATTATCTTTATATTACAATAGGGGACCTTAAAATCCCCTATTTTTATGCTCAAATTATTCGATATGGCATACCAGGGATTACGGGAATTTATAGAACTGCTTGAAAGCAAAGGAGAGTTGATCCGGATCACTATTCCGGTGAGTCCTGAATTGGAAGTTACCGAGATAGTTGACAGATTATCAAAAAGTGAAGGGGGAGGCAAGGCGCTGCTGTTTGAAACCAACGGCACTGATTTTCCAATTCTTATAAATGCGTTTGGTTCTGAAAAACGAATTGCGTTGGCTTTGGGATGCGACAATCTTGAAAGTATTGGAGCAGAAATTGAGACTTTGTTCAAGAAATTGGCAATGCCCCGGACTGGTTTTCTGGATAAATTAAAGTTTCTTCCCTTGTTGTCACAGATGGCTTCGTGGATGCCAAAACGTATTTCGGCTCGGGGAAAATGCCAGGAGAATGTAATGAAATCTCCTGATTTATTGAAACTCCCAATTCTTAAATGCTGGCCGGCTGATGGTGGCCGGTTTATCACTTTGCCATGTGTAGTTACGCGCGATCCGGAAACCGGACTTCGAAATGTTGGAATGTATCGCATGCAGGTTTTTGGACCGGATCTTACAGGTATGCATTGGCACAAACATAAAACCGGCGCCCGTCATTTTGCCGGATACAAAGAGAAAGGGATCAGAATGCCTGTTTCTGTTGTTATTGGTGGCGATCCGGCCTACACTTACGCAGCTACTGCTCCGCTTCCCGATAACATCGATGAATACCTGCTGGCCGGATTCTTAAGGAAAAAGAAGGTGGAGCTGGTTAAGTGTCTCACCAATGACCTTGAAGTTCCCAATGATGCTGATTTTATTATTGAGGGATATATCGATCCTCAGGAAGAATTCATCTGGGAAGGTCCTTTTGGTGATCATACCGGGTTTTATTCGTTGGCCGATTGGTATCCCAAGTTTCATGTAACCTGCATTACTTACCGGAAAGATGCGGTTTATCAGGCAACAATAGTAGGCATTCCACCCCAGGAAGATGCCTGGATAGGAAGAGCAACCGAGCGGATTTTCCTGGCACCGATGAAAATGACACTGATTCCCGAACTGAATGATATGGAATTGCCTGCGGCTGGTGTTGCTCATAACGTTACCCTTGCGAAAATAGAGAAAACCTATGCCGGTCAGGGTCCAAAAGTAATGAACGCGATGTGGGGTGCAGGACAGATGATGTTTAATAAGATACTCATTGTCGCTGATCAGAAGACCGATATTAAAGATTACGACGCCTTTGCCAAATATGTTTCCCGGGTTGTTAACCCGCTTCACGACATCTATTTTTCGCAGGGCCCCATGGATGTACTCGATCATTCCTCCTCCCGTTTTGCATATGGTTCAAAGATTGGAATTGATGTGACATCCAAATTTAAAGAAGAGTCGGATGGAGAAGAGCAGAACATTGATAATAATCCCGATGTAGACACCTGCCGTGAAAAGATCTTGCAAATATCCGGCGTTTCATCCTGTAATCTTTCGCTGTTAGCAAATGGCATCTCAGCAATCATCCTTGGGATTGTAAAAGAGCATCCCAAAGCATTGAATGAGATAGCTGAAAGGATTCTTTCAGTTCGTGAGCTGACCGGCGTGAAACTAATTGTTTTTGTCGATCCCGAATTAAATATTTACGATCTCAACGCTGTTGTCTGGTATGTTTCAGGCAATATCGATCCCCGTCGTGATTGCCGGATTGTTCCGCCTGTTTATCTAGGTGAAGCGGCTCATTTTATAATGGATGGAACCCGCAAATCGGATGAAATTGACGGGTTTAAACGTGACTGGCCAAATCCTGTCGTCTCATCTCCTGAAACAATTGCCCGGATTGATGAACTTTGGTCTGCGTTGGGATTAGGTCCGTTTATTCCTTCGCAATCACTTAAATACATTCCCCTTCAACGGGGAGGTGAAGCGGTAAGCCAATAAAATTTATCATCTCCATATGGTTGAGTGAGTTCAGAATTTGCTTACTTTTAATCGCTTTATTTAAAAATGAAGTTCCGTTTGGGTGAAAGGAAAAATCTGGTTTAACTTTATATAAATACACAATGAAAAGTATCAAAGGATCAAAGACTGAGCAGAATCTGCTCAAAGCATTTGCTGGTGAATCGCAGGCGCGTATGCGGTACGATTATTTTTCAAAACAGGCGAAGAAAGAAGGCCTTGAACAAATTTCAGCCATTTTCGAAGAGACTTCAATGAATGAACGTGAACATGCCAAACGTTTTTTCAGTTTTCTCGAAGGTGGTCCTGTTGAGATTACTGCTACCTATCCAGCGGGGAGAATTGGAACTACACTCGAAAATCTTCAGTCTGCTGCTGAAGGTGAAAACGAAGAATGGACATCGTTGTATCCTGAATTTGCAAGGATTGCTGATGAAGAGGGTTATAAAGAGGTGGCCGCTTGCTTTAAGATGATCACTAAAGTTGAAAAAGCACACGAAGATCGTTACCGCACTTTGTACGACAACCTTGAATTGGGAAAAGTATTCAAACGTGGTGATAAGGTGATCTGGAAATGCCGTAATTGCGGATACCTGCACGAAGCTGCAAGTGCACCATTGACTTGTCCTGCATGTTTGCATCCTCAATCTTATTTCGAAATTAAAGAATCGAACTATTAATTTTTCCCCTCCGGGAGATGGTGATCTGCCCTGTGCAATCAGTTGTTTACTTTTTTAAGTATAAACGAATTGGTTACACAGGGTTTTTTTTATAATTTTAAATCCTTCAAACATACTGAATGGAGAATCTGGTTACATACATCGAAGGTTTACCCAAAGCAGAACTTCATCTTCACATCGAAGGAAGTTTTGAGCCTGAATTGATGTTCAGGATCGCTGAACGGAATAATATTCACCTGAAATATGAGTCTGTTGAAAGTTTGCGCGCGGCTTATAATTTCACAAACCTTCAGGATTTTCTGGATTTGTATTATGCCGGAACAAGTGTACTGATTTATGAACAGGATTTTTATGACCTGACCTGGGCCTATTTGGTTCAGGCGAAAGCAAACAATATTGTCCATACTGAGATCATGTTCGACCCGCAGGCACACACGGCAAGGGGCGTCTCTTTTGAAACTGTAATCTCGGGGATCAACAGGGCTTTAAAAGATGGTGAGGAAAAGCTGGGTATTTCTTCGGTGCTGATCATGTCGTTCTTACGTCATTTAAGCGAGGAGGAGGCATTTAATACACTGGAAGAATCTATTTCCTTCCGGACGATGATTACTGCAGTTGGACTCGATTCTTCGGAACAGGGGAATCCTCCTGAAAAGTTTGAGCGGGTTTTTGCGAAGGCTATCGAATATGGTTTTTTGACTGTTGCACATGCTGGGGAGGAGGGACCACCTGAGAATATATGGGGGGCACTTGATTTGCTACATGTATCACGTATCGATCATGGCAATAGTTCATTGTCAGATGATGATCTGATTGCAACGCTGGTGGAGTCGCAAATTCCGCTGACGGTTTGCCCGCTTTCGAATCTTCGGTTGAAAGTTGTGACCAATCTTTCCGAACATCCTGTCAAAATAATGCTGGACAAAGGATTAAGAGTAACTTTGAATTCGGATGATCCCGCGTATTTTGGCGGATACCTGAACGATAACTATATTGCAATTGCCGAAGCGCTCTTTTTAACGAAAGCTGAAGTATTTCAATTGGCAATGAATTCATTTCTGGCTTCATTTTTACCCGAAAGTACCCGACAGACATACATCAATCTTCTCAATGATTTTCAATATAGTGAAAGTCATTAGGAAGCTTTCAAGAGAAGCTGGTTCAATAAAGAATAAGTAACGGGTATGAATTATTGTCGTATTTAAATATTCATTCCTTGAGTTTTTGAAATATTTTTATTGCCACCAAATCACAAAAACACCAAATTCCACCAATGTACTGATCAGAAATTGTAAGCTTTTGGTGAGATTTGGTGATTTAAAGAATTGGTGGCATTTTATTTATTAAACCCCACCTTTTACATTTTTCGAACGGGTCCTTTTAGTAATTTATCGAAGCACAGATTCTACATTCCCATGTGGAACCATACCTTTTTATCTTATTTCATTTAAGGAAGCTATTTTTAATATTTCCAGTTTCTTAATAATTTTAAAGCCTAATGATTATCATTTATCCAACTATTTATCAAATTTGTGATTGATTTGTTCGAATGTTCATAAAACACTGTAAATCAATTAAAAGCATTGTTTATTAATGTGAATTATTTATATTTGCACCGCTAAATAAAAATTCATAAATGAAGAAGCTTATTGTTTTTACAGGTATCGTATTATGTTTTAATCTTGCT
This sequence comes from Mariniphaga sp., assembly GCA_025355585.1. GTDB lineage: Bacteria > Bacteroidota > Bacteroidia > Bacteroidales > Prolixibacteraceae > JAAFHB01. The sequence continues at coordinate 7,013 of JANXZJ010000120.1, forward strand.
TTTGCAGGTGGCATACTAACGAATGGCAACCAAAGTGCTCAGTATATCAGAATGTTGTCGCGTAATGCATCGACCTCAATCGATGCCGTCTATTACAATCCGGCAGGTTTGATGATGATGAGTAATGGCTTATATATTTCAGTACAAAGCCAGAGTTTATTTCAAACTAAAACGGTTGAAAGCGGATTTTCACTGCTTCACACACCAACCTTTGAAGGAACGTTGACAGCTCCAATTTTTCCAACTGCTTTTGCGGTCTATAAAAGGGATAAGTTTGCATTCTCACTGGGTTTTGGTCCTAACAGCGGTGGCGGAAGTGTTGAATTCGACAAAGGGATACCCTATTTCGAGAAAGACATCTCGTCGCTTGTTCCAAAACTGGCCGGATTAAAGAAGCTGGGTAAAAATGTAAGCGATTACAAAGTTGATATTTATTTCAAAGGTGAATCGGTTTACTGGGGAATACAGGGTGGTGTCTCTTACAAAATCAACGATGTATTCTCTGTTTACGGAGGATTGCGTTATGTCCCTGCAACTACAAAATACAACGGTTATCTGAAGAATATTGAATTGAATGTGAACGGTACATTCAAAAATGCATCATCATTTCTTGGAACTGAAGTAGCACCTTTGATGACAGGTGCTGCCAATAATGCAACAGGTGCAGCAGCAGGCGTTCAGCCTTTGATCACTGCCGGAGCAGGATCATTTAATCTTGCCCAGGTTCAGGGAGCTGGTTATATAAGTTCTGCCACAAGGACATCACTCGAACAAGGATTACTTGGACTTGGTGTAACTCAGGCACAGATTAATCAAATGAGCATTGCACAGGTTCAGTCAACTTTTACGGCCGGAGCTGCTTCTCTGAATGGGCAGGCTGCAACGATGGTTGGAACAGCTGCAGCGCTTCAGGATAAATTAGTTGATGTGGAACAAACCGGTACAGGTTATACGCCCATCTTAGGTTTGAATATTTCACCGGTTACGGGATTGAATATTGGTGTAAAATACGAGTTCAAGACGAAGCTTGATCTGACCAATGCAACTGTAATTGACGGAACAGGTAAATTTCCCGATAAAAAAGTGACCGCAAGTGATCTTCCTGCCCTCTTTTCGATCGGTGCCGATTATAAAATGACGCCGAAGCTGGATCTTTCAATGTCGTATAACTCTTACCATGATAAAGGGGTGAACTGGGGAAATAACATCTACGGCGAACATCGTACAATGGCTACAAACGGATGGGAAGTTGCAATTGGCGGACAATACCAGTTACTGAAGAAGTTCGCAGTGAGTGCCGGTTACTTACATACTGAAATGGGAATTTCAAAACAATACCAAAGCGATTTCAGCTATATTAATTCCGGAGATTCATTTGGCGGCGGATTCGAATGGAAACCTTTGCAACGATTTACGGTTGATGCCGGAATGATTTGCACGTTTTACCAGGACGAGCACAAGGACTTTGTAGATCCCTCTTTTGGCGCTTACTCCGAAACATACAAAAAACACAACATTGGTTTTGCATTAAGTCTGGGATACCGCTTTGGCGGAATCTAATCGTTAGCGAAAGCCTGACTTCTTCAGTTCCTGAACAAGTCAAGCCTTCACTTCAATATTTCATGGTTTTTTGGGATTGAATATTTGATAAAAAGGAGACATTTTCTGTTACGCGGAAAGTGTCTCCTTTTTCGTTACGGGATGCTCCCCCCGGTTATTGCCTTTTCAATAAACCTTATTTTAAAGGGCTACCTAAGTAGAAAAGCCACGCTCATAGCCCCTAACCTTATTGCCTTATTTTGGGTGATCATTAGAACAGTTATTCTGCCATTTAAATTTGTCCTGACAAGATATGTGTACAGGTGGTTGTATTTCACGTTGATAGAAGGTAATAAGGTTAAGTTACCTGATTTATTCCATTGCTACTGAGGTTTATTTCTTTAAAAATAAGGTTTTTAAGACATCGATTTAGGGTTGAAGCTTACTCCCTTTATAATTACCCTGTTTAGTAAAACGCGGTTTAACCTGATCCCCCTCGTTAAAAACGAGGGGTTTATGGTTCTGAGTTTATAACTCATCTTTAAATTTTTCTGATGTCATTGTATGATGTGATAATCGTTGCAAACGACTGACAACTAACCCCTCGTTGCAAACGAGGGGTATCGCAGATTAATGGCAACTGATATTTAACTCTTCTGCGTTGTCATTTTGGGAATATAAAAATCAGCTTCTTTTAAATCGCATTTTTTCGCGATTCGTTTGCAATAGGCTAACCGTCCTGCAATATTATTGGTTCTTGCATCGGAACCAAATGTAAATTTAAGTCCTTGCGCCTTTGCTTTCAATATAAATTCTTCGTGTGGTGTATGCGCCATGTCGTTTATTTCGATGGCAATGTTGCGTTTTTTTGCAGCCGTGATGATTAGTTGCATGCGTTCATCCGTCCATAATTGATAATAATCACGTGCTATACAAACAGGTAAAAACAAAGGCCAGCCAAAAATTGTGATCGGTTCAGTATTCAACACTTCGAGTGCATAGTCCATGTACCGTTTCATGAAATCTTCCGTATCATCAATATAGGTATCGAATTCCCAAATCCTCCAGGTATCTCCGTTTCCCATTGGTACCATTTGCGGATCCATCAGAATATAATCTAACTGGGCGATCAGTTCTGCAGAATAATTTTTGCTCCATCCTAAATAAGTTGGCTGAAGACCAATATATACCGGATATTTTCTCAGATTTTGAATGTATTTTTCCAAATCATTGTCGTCTTTTAATGCCCACGAAACAGGATGATCCACAATGCCGAATTTCACATGATTTTTTTCCCCGATTTCAAGAATCTTTTCAATCGTAAACTCCTTTGTCGTATGAACATGCAAATCGACTACCGGAAAACTATTCTCATCCGCTGCTTTACAGTAACTCAATAACGGTGATGTAAGAAGTGCCCCCGAAGTAATGGCTGTATTCGTAATAAAAGTTTTTCGATCCATAATCGCGTAATTTTATTTGGTTTATGTTTTAAGTAACTAAGTAATGGCTAAAATACGACATTCTATTTTAGCCATTACTCAGTTATGAATTATAAATTTAAAATAAAAAGATATGTCAACAAAAACTATTAAGTTACGTACAGTAGTGCTCAATTTTCAGAGGATTATTGCTGTTTTTATTGTCTATGCAAAGGCCATTTACCTGGCCATGTTCGAAAATCCAATCTTCGCAGCTTCGGCAGCGAAAGTAGCGAATCTGTATCCCGACATTACAGCACTTGAGGTTGCTGAAGCCGGTTTTAAGCGGACAAAGCCAACGCATACTATTTCGGAACGTAATGCGGCCCTCGAAAAGGTAAAAGCAGATTTACGCTCGCTGCGTAACGATGTTCAGGAATTAGCGGATGCCGATCCTGTGAATGCAGAATCGATTATTGAAAGTGCTGGTATGTCATCTAAAGCTCAGGCACTTCATGGCAAACGACAGAATACGGCTAAGGATGGTGTTGAATCCGGATCTGTCGAATTAACAGCTGAAGGTGCAGGTCATCACCAATGGCGTATCAGTACAGATGAATTAACGTGGACGCTGCAGTCTTCAAGCCGTACAGCGAGCACAATTGTAAGGGGCCTTAAACCAGGCGTAATATATTATTTCCAAAACCAAAGGATGCTTCCAAACAACGAAGAAAGTGATTGGAGTCAGAGTGTTAGGATAATGGTAAGGTAAGTATTATAGAATGATCAGGGTAGATTACGAAGCATTCCTTTTAACCATAATACACCGGTACAGGGATGCTTCCTTTTTTATGCCAGGTGGAACGATTCTTTGAAAATGTGGAACCACATTTATCAAGGTTGGTTCCACATTTATCAAGGTTGGTTCCACATTCATCGAGGTTGGTTCCACATTTATCAAGGTTGGTTCCACATTCATCAACGTTGGTTCCACATTCATCGAGGTTGGTTCCACATTTATCAAGATTGGTTCCACATTCATCAAGGTTGGTTCCACATTCATCAAGGTTGGTGCCACATTTACAAAGATTCGAACGAATGTTGGCAAATTTGGTTTGATCGTGAGGTTTTGGCTTATTAAGGTATTGAAAATGAGTAAAATCCTTGTAGAGCTTTAAAATAAGTTTGCTTAAAATGCAATCGCCTGACCTGTTCGGTTGATGAACAAGCCAGGCGATGATTAATTTGGGGCAAAATCCTTTACAGTGTTCGAAGCCCTTTTGTCTTCAGTTTTATTTCGTGTCGTGCAGCACCAATTCGTGCGTAACGGGCATTGCCTTACGGTAAACGGCCGAAACACCACAGTACCGTTCGTGCGAAAGACTGATCGCTTTTTCGAGTTTATCAACTGGAAGATCCTTTCCCCAGAACTCATAGATGATGTGCATGCTGATAAAATGAACAGGCTGTTCCTCCGACTGCTCTCCCTCGACTTTTACATCGAAATTGTCGAGTTCAACCCTCATTTTGGTAAGGATCGAAACAACATCCATCCCCGTGCAACCGGCCAGGGCAACCAGCATCAACGCTTTTGGACGAGGGCCAAGGTCTTTTCCACCATGTTGGTCACCCGCATCCAGCATCAATTTATGACCGTTCACATCGGCTTCGAATGCCATCCCCTTCTTCCACGAAATACTAATGTCTTGCTTCATTTGTTATATAAATTGATTTGAAAAGTCAATTAGAATTTTACATTGATAACTTTTACACAGGTAACTCTGTAAGAGTTTCCTGTGAATAACCCCCGGATTTATCCGGGGGAGAGTGTAAACAATAACAATCTTAACTCTGTAAGAGTTGCCCATTGCCATCCTTTGTATTGTTGCAACCTGCTTTTGACTACCGAACTAAAGATAGATTGCCATCATAAAGGGAAACACCTACGGAGTTTCCACCTTTTTACTTATGCTTTTCCTCCGGATAAATCCGGAGGTTATTTACAGGTTCCTCCTACGGAGAATTAGTTGAGCGAAACTTTCAAAACATCACTGATGGCCCTTTTGAACGTGTCTTTTGGTAAAGTGCCCATCGCCATCTGTGGTTGTCCTTCGAGCGGAACGAACAGGATCGAAGGGATGCTCTGTATTCCGAAAATTGATGACAATTCCTGCTGCTCTTCTGTATTGACCTTGAAAATGGTCAGTTTATCGCCATATTCGGCCTGCAACTCTTCGAGGATCGGGGCAACCATCTTACACGGGCCACACCAGTTGGCATAGAAATCGATTATTACCGGAACTTTTCCTTCGAATTTCCATTCTTTGTTCAGTTCAAAATTGAATACTTTCTCTTTGAAACTCTCGCTTGTTAAATGTTCAAGTGCCATAATATATAAAATTTAAAGTTCTTTATTTAAAAACATGCTAATAGCAATAATTGTTGTGCAAATGTATTAAATAGTTTTCAATAAAAAAGGTTTTCAATAAAAAAATATGCTAATAGCAAAAAATGTGCTTGTAAATAGTTGTCTTCTTTGTAGTTTTGCAAAAAAAAAATAATCAGACAATGGAAACGACGCCCGGAATATTGAGTTTGGTGTATGAGATGAAGCAGAAATGTGCGCAGGTCGATCAGCGGTTGATGGACGATCTGAATATTTCGCAGTCGGAACTGCTTTTCTTTTCGGCGCTTGACAATTGCCAGGGGTTAAGCAGTCCTGAATTGGCGAAGAACATGGGTCTCTCACTCTCGCGGATCAGTCGTGTTGTGGATAAATTGGTTGTGAACGGATACCTCGACAGAAATGCCGATACGACCGACAGGAGGGCCATCACACTTTGTCTTACTCCGAAAGGGAAGGTAGTCCGAAGCAAGATTGATGAGGTCCGGAACGAGTGTGAAGCCAGGTTGCTTGAAACAATTCCATCCGAAGAAATTGAGCGGTTCAGGGATCTGATTTCCAAAATTGTGACTAATATGTGATGGTTGGCGCTGTAATAGCTTAGTGTGGATGATTTGAGAATTTAGATATTTACAGAAGGAAAAAGAATGAAGTTTAAAGTAATTTGTCCGGGTCGAAAAGTCTTCTTCTGCCACAAAGTCACAAAGCACCACTAAGATGATGGTATGAAATTTAATTCTTTGTGAAACTTAGTGACTTGGTGCCTTAGTGGCATGGTTCTTTTTTGGCTTTTCGGACCAGACCTATAGGTTTAATATTTCAGGATGATGTTCTCAACTTACTTTACCTTTCACCCTTTAACCTTTACCCTTTTATTCACTCAATCACCGATTCAGCTTATTTCCTTTTAATCTGTAAAAAAACAGGCGCATTTTGTTTTGTTTGTTCTTATTATCATTGTGTTTTATTTATTTTTCCTAATTTTGCCGCCAATTGTCCGATGGTAACTTGTCGGAATGCAATTAAATAAAATTCAGATGTTTAATTTTTCGGCTTAACTTGCTGACAAACAAATTTATATGTTAAGATTGATCGGGTGCCTGCTCCTTCTGCTGCCTTTGGCTGCCATTTCCCAAGAGATAAAAAAAGAAAATCCTGTAACCTTTTATGGTTTTGTAAGAAACGATTTCTACCTCGATACTTATAAGGGTATTAATGCTTTTCAGGATGTGTTTTACCTCTTTCCCAACTATATCGGAACCGATGCAAACGGACGGGATATCAATGATCAGACAAGTGCAAATCTTGTTTCAATCGTTACAAGGGGTGGTGTAAATATTGTCGGACCCGAAATTTTTGGTGCAAAGACAACGGGTTGCATTGAAGTTGATTTTGCCGGAAAACCCGAAATATTCCTTATACGTCTTCGAAAGGCTTACACGCTTTTTACGTGGACAAAAACAAAACTTCTTGTCGGACAAACATGGCATCCGTTTTTCAGCAATGATGCCTTTCCGCGCATCGGAGCTTTAAATACAGGTTCGCCTTTTCAGCCATTCAACCGCAGTCCGCAGGTTCGGTTTGACTACAAAGCGGGCGCACTCACCTTGTCTGCAACCGGATTGTACCAGCAGCAATATGTATCTGTCGGACCTATCGGCTCATCGAATACCTATAAAAGAGATGCCGTGGTTCCTGAAACCGTTTTAAGTTTTGAATACAGCAAAAAAAGCCTGACCCTTGGTGCCGGAGTAGATTTTAACCGGATCAAACCACGTGTTACAACAACCGGATTTGATGGTAAGATTTATGTGTCGGATGAATGTCTGAACAGTACGTCATGGATGGCTTATGGGAAATATGCACCCGGAAAACTGGTGATGCTCCTGAAAGGATATTACGGTCAGAACATGGCCCATCTTACAATGATTGGCGGTTATGGTGTCGCAACCTTCGATCCGCAAACGGGAAAAGAGACATACACGAATATCAACAGCTATTCGGCCTTATTTAATATCACTTACGGTACCAAATGGAAACCGGGGCTACTGATTGGTTACCTTGAGAATCTTGGAAGTTCTGATCCCCTTGTCAATAAGGGAATAAAAGCAGATGTTTGGGGCTGTGGTACGAACATTATGAACATGTCGCGCTTCAGTCCTTCCATTTCGTACAGTGTTCCGAAATTTCTGTTAACGGCCGAATATGAACGGACAATTGCTGCTTACGGTATTGGTGAATTCAATTTCAGGAATGGATTATATGCCGATCATCATTCGGTAACAAATAATGGAATTAGGTTGATCATGACTTATTTCTTTTAATATACGACCTATGTATTGGGAAAAAGAGTTGGAGGTTCTTGACCGTAAAAACCTGGAGAAACTCCAGGTTGAAAGGTTGATGAAGACATTACGACAGGCAGTAAATTCATCTTATTACGGAAGAATCCCTGAAATCAGTAAAGCGATTAAATCGGGGATCAATTCAATTGATCAGATCCGGGAACTTCCGTTTACGACCAAAGAGAATTTAAGGAACGATTTCCCCTGGGGATTTCTTTCAACAGATAAGCGCGAAGTGGTGCGTCTTCATAGTTCAAGCGGCACAACCGGAAATCCGACCGTTGTTTATCACAATCGTCATGACCTCGACAGTTGGGCAAACCTGATGGCTCGCTCTCTTTATGCCGCCGGGGTTCGCGATACCGATGTTTTTCAGAATATGGCTGGTTACGGACTGTTTACAGGAGGCCTTGGATTTCAATACGGAGTCGAAAAGCTCGGTTGTCTGAGTATTCCGGCAGGTGCAGGAAACAGTCTTCGCCAGATAAAACTGATGCGTGATTACGGAACCACAGTTGCGCATGCCATTCCGAGTTACCTCGGACGGTTGTTTGATGTCTTCAAAGAAGAAGGGCTCGATCCTCGCAAAGATACAAAACTACATACGCTGGTGATTGGGGCAGAACCTCATACAGAAGAACATCGCCGGCGCATCGAAGAGATGTTTGGTGTGAAAGCTTACAATTCCTTTGGTCTTTCTGAAATGAATGGTCCGGGTGTGGCTTTCGAATGTACCGAACAAAACGGTCTGCACATCTGGGAAGATGCGTACGTGGTTGAGATCATCGATCCGATAACTTTGCAACCAGTTGCAGATGGTGAGATTGGTGAGTTGGTAATGACAACACTCGACCGTGTTGCAATGCCGGTGATCCGCTACCGGACACGTGATTTAACAAGGTTCCTTCCCGGTGAATGTAAATGCGGTCGTACACATCGCCGGATCGACCGGATTGCAGGGCGTTCGGATGATATGTTTATCATGAAAGGGTGCAATGTCTTTCCGATGCAGATTGAAGGTGTACTGATGAAATTACCCGAGGTTGGTGACGATTACCGTATTCTGCTTGAAACGATTGACGACCAGGATGAAATGATTGTTGAAGTTGAAGTGAAAAAGGACTGGTTCAAGGGTGATCTTTCGTTTCTCGATAAATTGCAAAAGCATCTCATACATCTTATCCGCGATGAAGTGCTTGTCCGTCCGATGATTAAATTGGTTGAGCCGGGTTCAATACCCAAAACAGAAGGTAAAGCGGTCAGGGTTTTTGATCGCCGGAAGAAATAAGCTTTTCATAAACACTGAAAGGGTTTAATCTCAATAACCGTGATTTAGCTCACGGTAGATGTAAGAAGCGAGGCTGCAACCCTGAAAGAGTTTAACCTCAATAACCGTGGGTGAAACCCACGGAAAGTGTAATACGTAAGACCGCAACACTGAAGGGGTTGAACTATTTTAGAATCGATGGAACAGATCAACTACAAAGAAATATTTCTTTAAAATTTGATTTAAGTAATACTACAATAATATAACTGACTATGACTTATCAGGTATCAATTTTTTTGGAGAACAAATTGGGACACCTTGAAAAGGTGACGGCTGTTTTGAAAGATGCGCAGATCAATATCCGTTCCCTGCACCTGAATCATACGGCCAACGGATGGGGGATCTTAAACCTCGTCGTTTCAAATCCTGAATTAGCCTATCAGTTGCTGAATGAAAACGGAATGTCGGCTGCTCTTCGCGAGATTGTTGTTGTTAAAATGGCAGATAAACCCGGAGGTCTGGATGGGCTACTTAAAGACATTGTAAATGCGGGTGTGAACTTTACAAATGCTTACGGACGGGTTGTTAACGACGGCGACAGCGCTTTCTTTGTGATTGATGTGCAGGATATTCCCGATGCAAGAACAAACCTCGCAAATGTAGGGCTCGAAATTATTGCCGATCATCTTGTATATGGAATTAAATAACAGTTCAAATTTGAATATGACAAAGTTGAACCCTTTCAGGGTTCAGATACGATTTTCATTTCTGTCCCGTTTCACGGGATGTTTTCCTTGAAAACCCTGCAAGGGTTTAATCTGAATCGAAGATCGGCGATGCCAATAACCTTGGGTGGTAACCCACGGGAAATAAGATGAATGAGGTCGCAACCCTGAAGGTGCTGAACTTTTTAATATTTGAATTTTGCCAAATATAAATAGTCTCTATAAATTCATTCCTATGAAAAAAAATGATCTTTTCTTTTTGATTTTTGTCCTGGTACTATTTGTACCATTCTTCTTATCCGGAGAACTTTATACAGGTTATAAAACGACAAATGCTGCACATCCTTTTCTGATTGGTTTTCTTAAATTTGCAATACTGGCGACAATGGGAGAGTCGATCGGTTTAAGATTAAGGGAAGGGGTCTATAATAAAAAAGGATTTGGGTTGCTTCCCCGAGCCATCGTCTGGGGATTTTTAGGAATGACGATTGTGATGGCTTTTAAAATATTCTCGGCCGGGGCGCCTGCCTTTTTAAAGGCACTCGGGATCGAAGCAGCCGCAGAATCATTGGTTGGCCCGATTTCGGGATTGCGCATCTTAACGGCATTTACAATCAGTGTTACGCTTAACCTGATCTATGCCCCTGTGATGATGACGCTTCACAAAATTACCGATACCCATATCGTTAAGAATGGAGGTACATTATCTGGTTTGCTGAAACCGATAAAAATGGGCGACATCATTGCAAAATTGGACTGGAAAATGCAGTGGAATTTTATTTTTAAGAAGACGATCCCGTTCTTCTGGATTCCGGCTCATACAATCACTTTCCTTTTACCGGTAGAGTTCCAGGTGTTATTTGCCGCTTTACTTGGTATTGCACTTGGCGTGATCCTCTCACTGGGTGTTTTAATGTCTAAAAAAGGTTAATCTTAATAATTAGGATATGATTTGGAACGAAAAAATTGAATGTGCAAGTCGTGAAGAGATGGAGGTCATCCAATCGGAGCGCCTGTGCGATACGGTCAAACGTATTTATCACAATGTCCCTGCTTACCGGAAAAAAATGCAGGAGGTTGGACTTACAGCTTATGATATTCACGGTATCAGCGATCTTCATAAACTTCCCTTTACAATAAAAACCGATTTACGTGACAATTATCCGTTCGGACTGTTTACAGTTCCGATGAGTGAAATTGTACGGTTGCATGCTTCATCCGGAACTACCGGAAAACCAATCGTCGTTGGTTATACACGTAAAGACATTCAGATGTGGGCGGAAGTGGTAAGTCGTTCATTAACGATGGCCGGCGTTCATCGCGATGATATTGTGCAGATTGCTTATGGATACGGACTGTTTACGGGTGGTCTTGGACTGCATTACGGAACCGAAAATATGGGCGCGTCTGTAATTCCGATTTCGGGTGGAAATACCCACAAACAAATTCAGTTAATGGAGGATTTTGGCAGTTCAGTTCTTTGCTGTACCCCATCGTATGCGCTCAACATTGCTGAAGTGATGAAAGAGATGAAGGTAGATATCAAAAACCTCAAGCTCAGGGTTGGCATATTTGGGGCAGAACCTTGGTCAGAAGCGATGCGCAAAGATATTGAAGCTAAACTTGGAATTAAAGCGATTGATATTTATGGCCTTAGTGAAATAGTTGGCCCCGGTGTTTCGTGCGAATGTGAGCATCAGTGTGGAATGCACGTTAACGAAGATCATTTCCTGCCTGAGATTATTAATCCTGAGACGCTGGAACCGATGGCTCCCGGAGAGGTTGGTGAATTGGTGTTTACCACCATCACGAAGGAAGGAATTCCATTGATCAGGTATCGTACGCGGGATCTTACCCGTCTTATTTACGATAAATGTGTTTGCGGACGTACACTCGTAAGAATGGAAAAATGCAAAGGACGCAGTGACGATATGCTCATTATCAGGGGTGTGAATGTCTTCCCGTCGCAGGTTGAATCGGTTCTTTTAAGTATGAGTGAAGTCGAACCGCATTACCTGATCATCGTCGATCGCGAAGGAACGCTCGATAAGATGTCGTTGATGGTTGAAGTTCAGGAGCAGTTTTTCTCGGATGAGATCAAAAAACTCGAGGATTTACGCGTGAAGATCGCACGTAAACTCGATAGTGTACTTGGGATTTCGGTGAATGTGAAGCTGGTTGAACCAAAGACCATCGAAAGAACAGCCGGCAAGGCGAAACGTGTGATTGACAATCGGAAGATTTAAAAACAATACTTAAATTCAACAATATGCTTATCAAACAATTATCAATTTTTCTTGAGAATAAGTCGGGACGTTTGAATGAAGTCTCACAAATACTGGGAAGCAACGGCATCAATATGTCAGCTTTCTCGGTTGCCGACACTTCGGAGTTTGGTATTTTGCGACTGATTGTTTCAGATCCTGAGCGTGCGTGCAAGGTATTGCGCGATAATCAGTTTTCGGTAAGTCTGACAGATGTGGTTTGTCTCAATTGTCCCAACGAACCGGGAGCTTTGGCCAAGGCACTGCAAATCTTATCGGATAATAAGATTTCGATTGAATACCTGTATGCTTATTCGATGGGCGATTCAGCCAATGTTGTATTGAAACCCGATCAGCTGGAACTTTGCATTAAGGTTTTGCAGGAACATCAAATGGAACTTGTGAAGGCAAGCGAGTTGTATAAAATCTGAGATTCGGTTTCAACTGTATTTATCTCCTGTCGTTTTGCATTTTTTGATTACATTTGCTTTATGAACCTGATTGATAACTATAGAAGTCAAATAATTGAACTTTTTGAAAATCAAAAGGTTAAAGAGCTTTATTTGTTTGGGTCTGTTTTAACCGATCGGTTTAATGATTCGAGCGATATTGATATGCTGATTCAATTCAATCAAGTTGAATTGCTGGAATATTTCGACAATTATATGGATCTGAAAGAAAAGCTTGAAAAGATGTTTAACAGACAAGTTGACCTGGTGGAGAATCAGGCAGTAAAAAATCCAATTTTCAGAAAAGTACTTGACAGAGAAAAACGGTTATTATATGAACGAAAAGGTGCTGAAATGTCTGTATGACATTAAAAATGCCATTGATGAAATTGATACGTTCTTTGCTGATCGGGAAAAGCGATTCGAAGATTATACAAAAGATATAATTCTTAAACGGGCAATTGAAAGAAATTTGGAAATTATAGGCTAAGCGATGGGCCGTATTATTAAAGAAGACCCCAATTTCCCGATCCAAAATGCCCGACGTATAGTTGGATTGAGAAACCAAATTATTCATGGATACGATTCTGTTTCAGATGAGAATATATGGGGCATAGTGATAAACCATATTCCAAAACTAAAAGAGGAGACAGCACTGTTACTAAAATAATTTATTGTTATACATACAGTCAACCCTTAATTAAGTAATTTCTTTAAACGAAACACAAATACCAGATCAAAGGTCAACAGAATACCTTTGTCAGATTGAAAAAGGGCGATTTTGTAATTGATTTTTTTATTATTTCCATTGATATTGAAATATATGGACTCACATAAAATCCGACATTATGCTTACAAAGGATCAGGTAAATAATACGATTAAAACGCTACCAGACTCATTTACAATTGATGAATTAATAGAACAATTGATTTTTATGGAGAAAGTAGAAGAAGGATATCAACAATCAGAGGCCGGCAAAGTGATTTCTAATGAGGATGTTAAATTAATGATAGATAAATGGTCAAAATAGTTTGGACCGATGCATCGATTAATGATTTAAAGGAAATCTTTGAATATATATCAGAAGATTCTGTTCGTTACGCTGGTCTGACAGTCAATAAGATTTATCTGGGAGCTCAGGTAATAGCCGTTAATCCTTATACAGGCAGAACTGTTCCGGTATTTAATAAACCACTAATCAGGGAGATATTAATAGGTAGTTATAGAATTATCTATCGAATAAAAAATGACATTCAGGTTGATATTTTAAGGGTTTACCATACAGCCAGACTTTAAAAAAAGGATAAATTGAACCTATAATAAAGGATTTAATGTAGTTTGACAAATAACCACTATTCAACCACTTCCGATAATCAGTTCCAATGTAGTAAGTGATAAGTTAAGTGACTTTACTATTCGCACCAGTTTTTTTCAGCCTCTTGAGTGCTTATAAAAGTAATTACAGGTAACTGAATTTCAGTTGCTCATCCATACGAAACAGCAGATTTAGTGGGAAACACGTAATCCAGGGGCCAACAGATTTAATGAAGTAAAGAAAAGTTGTAAACTACAATATTTAGTAACAAATTTGTTGCTATTTTTGTAGTGCAGTAACAAAACGAGGATTTTATACCCGAAGTTTTCAGAATGTTTGGAATGCGTTTTTCTTTTTTGCAAACGAGCATTTGCCAGTACACGTTCACGTACAAAATGCAGATGGAAGAGCCAAATTTCATATATCACCAAAAGTAAAACTTGTATTAAACAAAGGATTAAAGGCGTCGGATATAAAACTTGCAAAAACTGTTATTGTTGAAAACACAACGACTAAGTAATAAGTATAAAATAATGTCGTATTTATTTGGTAATGTCAAATAATAGTTGTATATTTATCTCATTATGAGATATGTAATACTGGAAACAGAGCAAATTATAGCACTCGAATTGCTATACAAGAGTGCCGTTGATAACAGCACCAGAAAACGTAGTCACTGCTTGCTTTTAAGCCATCAAAAACGAAAGATTACTGATCTGTCGAAAGTTTTTGGGGTAAGTCGTA
>JANXZJ010000131.1 GCA_025355585.1 Mariniphaga sp.
ACAAGTTATACGCTGGCTTCGGGTTTGAAAAAGGGAAAACATTCGGTACAGATCTACAAACTGACCGATAACACAACGGTTACTTCATTTTACGGATTCGAACTGAATGACGATGCCCGCGTATTGAAGCCCGGCCTTCCGGGAAAAAAGAAAATTGAGTTTTACGGTAACTCAATTACGGCAGGGCATGGGGTTGATGTTCCCGATGGACAGAATGATTCGGGCGCACCGGAATTTTTCAACAATTACCTGACCTATGCAGGCATAACCGCCCGTCATTACAATGCACAATATTCGAATATTTCGAGGAGTGGGATAGGGGTGATGCTGAGTTGGTTTCCGATCATCATGTCCGAAATGTACGACCGGCTGAATCCGGGTGATCCCAACAGTAAATGGGATTTTTCGAAGTACACGCCAGATTTAGTTGTTATTAACCTGTTTCAAAACGATAGCTGGCTGATCAATAATCCCGCGCACGAACAGTTTAAAGCCAGATTTGGAACCACTCGTCCTGACGAGCAGACAATTATTAAAGCGTACCGCGATTTGGTGTTGAAGATCAGGGCAAAATACCCGAAGGCTTCCATTATTTGTGTATTGGGAAGTATGGATGCCACGCAAAAAGGTTCACCCTGGCCGGGTTATATTGAAGCTGCCGTGAAAGGTTTAGGCGATTCTAAAATTTACACCCATTTCTTCCCTTACAAGAATACGGGTGGTCATCCGAAAGTGGCTGATCAGAAGGTGATGGCCGATGATTTGATTGGTTTTATCGACAAGAATATCAGGTGGTAATTGGCCGCAATTCAATTCATAGATTTTATATATTTGTAGAAATAATATTGATATGGAAACGTTAATTGTGACACTTAAGGATAAGCACGAAATGCAATTGGTTTCGGATATGTTGAAAAAGATGAGAATTAATGCAATAAAATTGTCGGCGGAAGAGCGCGAGGATATGGGGCTTACTAAATTGATGAAACAGGCCAACCGTTCTGAAAAAGTATCAAGGGAGCAGGTGATGAAGTCACTTCATGAAGAATGAAAACCGAATTCTTAAAACAGTTTCTCAGGGATGCTGATAAATTATCTACACAAAGTGTTCGTAACGAAGTAATCAAGGCAATCAAAAACGTAGAGGATTCAACTTCTGCCGCTGAAATAAAAGGATTAAAGAAACTATCAGGTTACAAGAATGCCTTCCGCATTAAAATTGGCGACTACCGGATTGGTGTTTTTATTGTAAAGAATAATGTCGAGTTTGCACGTGTGATCCATCGAAAAGACATCTATAAAGTATTTCCGTAAAGGAACATTTTGATTAATCGCCATTTTTTACTAATTAAATCCTATTTTAGTGTGGTTCTGCTGACTAATTTCCTGCTGTCTGGCTTCCACTGTTTTGCATAACCCATAAACTTGATGTCGCAATTTGCTATTTCAAGTTTTCAAATTCGATATCAGTTAGTTGAAACATAGAATCTTCCGGAAATCGCTCAGTATTACGCTTACAAAAAACATGTAATATATATTGCTATTTTGCCAAAATCCTGTCAGGTTTTCGTAACCTGACAGGATTAATTGTGAATTCACGTACGTGTCTGCAATTCATTTTTCACCGACCACTACCTCTGTCTTTTTTGCATTATGTCCTAAGCGGATCGCCAGATTGTCGGTGTAATTCTCGATTCGATTATTCAACTCAATAACGAATTTTTCGTATGCTTCTTCACCATTAACAATGATCAGTGCATTGATTCGTTTGGTTATTGTGCGGAATGCATTGTCGACTTCCGTACGTACGCGCTTCATCAGCAACTGCGTTTTTGCAGATTCCTGCGTATAACGGTTTTTTATCAACGTATTGAATGCCACATTGTTGGCCAGTAATTCGTCGATCCATTCCGAAACTCCCAGAATACTTATTTCTGCGGCATAATCTTGTTTAAGTTTTGAAACGAGGTTGTTGATCGCTGTTGTTTCCTGATCGTACGATTTTTCGACAACGTTGCCATATTCATCGAGTACAATTTGAACGCGTTTGGCAGCCTTTTTTGTTTCGTTCCTGAAATGGTTACATGAAGATTTTATCGAATCGGAAAAACCACGGAAAGTGAAATCACGCAAGGCATCACAGTCCACAAGTTCATCTGTAATTTCGCTCTTTTGGAGGATGTGCAGCGTCTCTTTTTCGTTACCAAAAAGAAGCGTGAAGTCAGAAAATTGGGTTTCGATGCCCAATGCAACAGGCGTGAAATCAATCACAAGATCGCTAAATCCGTCATGAAACTCATTATGTTCTTCATTACGAAGTCGGGATAAACTAATATTTGCTATTTCCATTTTCAGATATTTGTTGATTAGTAATATTATTTGACCGTATTTTTTAGAGATTGCTATTTGTGGTCGTCGCAGTTGTACGAACGATTCACCGAGCCCTCGCGGGATGTGTCGTACGGGTACAAAAGCTTCACCGAACCCTCGCCGGACCTTTCGTAGTCCTACGAAAGGTTCCCGGGTTCTCGCCGGATGCGTTGTACTGGTACGAAAGGTTCACCGGGACCTCGCGCGAAGCGTTGTATTGGTACGAAAGGTCGCGCGAGGTGTCGTTCCGAAAATCGCACGAAAACGACACTTATTTTAACTTTATGGTGGATGATAGGGTTGCAAACAAAGGTAGGAGCGATGATTTGATGTCTGATCGTTCGCGGGATTGAAATTAATTTTAATAGGATTTATGGCCGTTGCTTCCATTTGATTGAGAATCAAATTTTACAATGCCTAAAGGTATAATAAAATTATCGGAATAAACAATGCTATTTCCAAATAAAAAACATTTTTTTTGAGACTGTTGTGACGGGTTTAGTGGAAAACAATTTTCAGGCTACAGCCCTGCCAGAGCTACTTGAATTGTTACTGCATTAATGCCATGGTGATTGTAATAAAGTATTTAGATAGCCAAAAACCGCAATTTTGTATTCAATAGAAGATAAAAAATGCCACTAAGTCATAATGGCACGAAGTTTCACAAAGCATTTTATACTGGTAATAATTTCTTCGCGAAACTTCGTGATGGAACGTCTTTGTGGCAAAAAAATATTTGGCGCAGAATCAATTTTCAAATTGTCGAATCGTCAAATTGTCTCATCGTTGAATTGCCAAATTATTTCTGCGTATTCCGCTCCAGTTCGCGCAGCGTATCCATCTTTTTCTTTTGCAGGAAGCTGTTGATATCACCCAGGTGTTCTTTTACCTGTTTGTTCCCGAATTCGAAAACTTTGGTCACCAGTCCCGATAGAAAATCACGGTCGTGCGAAACGAGGATTAATGTTCCGTCGAAATCGAGCAACGCGCTTTTCAGGATATCTTTTGTTTTCATATCCAGGTGGTTCGTAGGCTCATCGAGGATTAAAAGATTGACCGGTTCAAGAAGCAGTTTTATCATCGCAAGCCTGGTGCGTTCACCGCCCGAAAGCACTTTGACCTTCTTTGTCAGGTTATCGCCTCCAAACATAAATGCGCCCAGGATATCCTTGATCTTTGTGCGGATATCACCTTTGGCTACGTCATCGATGGTCTGAAAAACAGTCACTTCCTCGTCAAGCAAGGAGGCCTGGTTCTGCGCAAAATAACCAATCATCGTGTTGTGTCCGAGCGTTAGCGTTCCTTCGTATTCGATTTCACCCATCAATCCTTTTACGAGCGTCGACTTTCCTTCGCCGTTTTTCCCGACAAAGGCAACC
>JANXZJ010000140.1 GCA_025355585.1 Mariniphaga sp.
TAGCCAATCAAGCTCCGGTTTTCTCTCCCACACTTTGTAAATAGCCAATCAAGCTCCGGTTTTCGCTCCCACACTTTGTAAATAGCCAATCAAGCTCCAGTTTTGGCTCCCGCACTCTGTAAATAGCCAATCAAGCTCCAGTTTTGGCTCCCGCACTCTGTAAATGGCAAATCGACCGTCCATTTGGGCTCCCACACTCTGTAAATAGCAAAATGACTGTCAATTTTGGCATTAATAAAGCTATTTTTGATGCAATATCAGCCAAGTATTTTAATCATCCTTATGAAGCACCTTATTGATCTTGAAAACTGGGAACGGAAAGATCATTTCGAATTCTTTTCGAAGTTCAGCGATCCGTTTTGGGGCCTTACCTACAATGTCGATTGCACCATTGCCTACGAAAGGGCAAAAGACGAAAACTATTCCTTTTACCTTTATTATCTGTATCAATCACTTCGTGCGGTTAACCAGGTAGATGCTTTCAAGTTGCGGATTGAAGATGATCTTCCTGTACAATATGACCAGATTGATGCCTCCGCAACGGTTGACCGGCCCGATGGTTCTTTCGGATTCTCACTGATGGTTTTCAAAGCGGATTTTAATGAATTTCAGCAGCTTGCCAGGGCTGAAATTGCCCGTGTAAGAGCGGGCAGGGGACTGGAAACGGATGTTGCAGGCCAAAATGTTATCCATTATTCGGCCGTTCCGTGGATTAGTTTTACGTCACTGAGTCATGCGAGCCATTCGGCATTTAAGGACAGCATTCCGAAAATTTCCTTTGGCAAAACATTCAGACAGGGTGACCAATTGTTAATGCCTGTTGCCATTCATGCGCATCATGCTTTGGTAGATGGTTTTCAGGCTGGTCAGTTCACAGAACTCTTTCAGAAATATTTAAACATTTAACGTTAAAAATTAGGATGGTATATTCTGTTAGTTTACTTTTAGCAACCAACAGAAAATGCATATGAGTCCTTATTTTGAGACTTTTACAATTGGATTAACCAAACATTCAGAAAAAAATCAATCGTTTGAATAGTTCGTTTTCTGTTCAGTAAGTTCCCGGAGTTATAGCATGTTATAGTTTATGATTATGAATAGCGATACAGATAATCGGATGGATATTGATTTGTGTGAAAAGGAAAACCTGCCTGTTGAAAAACCGCGGTATGAGCGTATCATGCAAATCACCAGTGAAGACCATCCTGCGGCCTCTGAAAACCAATTCCATATACAAATTGAGAATAGTACAGATGCCATTGTTCTGATAGATTCGAATGGAATTGTAAAATATCAAAGCCCCGCTTATGCCAAAATGATGGGACACATTGATTATCAACGAATCGGAAGGGAGTGCATTGAATTTGTCCATCCGGATGATTATGGCGTATTTAAAAAAGCATTCGATAAGATATTGAATTATCCGGGTTTACCTGTTAAATTTATATTGCGAAACCAGCATAAAAACGGTTTGTGGCTCAATCTCGATTGTGTAGCCAATAATTTACTCGGAGAGCCTGGTGTTAAAAGTATTGTTGTCAATATTAACGATTCTACCGATCGCTGGTATGCACAGGAGGCCTTGCGCGAAAGTGAAAGTTTATATGCGGATCTTGTTTTGAACCAGATTGCAGGGGTTTACCGCATCCTGATTAAAAAGTCTATTACGGGTCAGGCAATCAGGGATTCAATAACACATGAATTTGTAAGTGACCGTTTCTGCGATATTGTTGGAATTGAAAAAATGGTGGCCGGCAAGATGCCTGCTTCAATGATTTTTGAGGTAATACATCCTGATGACCATCAGGATTTTGTCAATACGAATGAAGAGGCGAACATCAATATGCATCCTTTCAGCTGGGAAGGAAGGATTTTAGCTAACACCACAAAATGGGTAAGATTTGAATCCAATCCCCGTAAACTTGATGATGGAAGCATCCGCTGGACTGGTGTTGTTATTGATATTACCAAACAAAAGCTGGTAGAGGAGTTGCTTAAAAAAAACAGCGACCGGTTAATGAAGTTAAATGATTGCCTTTCGTCGCTGGGAACTGATTATGACATCAACATCAACCGGCTTACAGCATTGGCAGGCGAGCTTTTGAATGCTACTTATGCACAATATAACCGGCTCGAAAACGGCTGTTTATTTTCTGCCGGGAAATGGCAGTTACCTGAAGGATACCTGGAGCGGATTTCGCCGGATGGCTATCTTTGTTACGATGTGATCCTGAATAACAGTGAGAAGGCAATAACAATCTCCAATCTACAGGAGACAAGTTATGCCAGTACAGATCCGAATGTCACCGCTTATGGTCTTCAGACTTATTGTGCACATGCAGTAAGGCGTGAAGGAGTACCAGTTGGCTCACTTTGTGTGATTTACAATCATGATTGTGAGATAAGTGCCGAAGATCAGAAAATCATCGGAATAATTGCGTCAGCCATCGGAAATGAAGATAACCGAAAGCATTATAACGAGGCGCTTAAAGCAAGCGAAGCGAAACTAAAAGACCTTAACGCCACGAAAGATCGGTTCTTTTCGATTATTGCCCACGATCTTAAGGGCCCCTTTAACGGAATTATTGGTTTGAGCGAAATATTAAAAGAAGATGCTGAGAATATTGATACATCTACCCTCATTGAATATGCCGGGATGATCAACTCTTCGGCCCTTCAGACTCATCGGCTGCTTGATAATCTGCTTAAATGGGCACGCATGCAGGAGGGGAAGATATCATTTAAACCGGTACGAAATGTGCTGCACAAAGTGGTCGGCGAGGTAATTCTTTTGTTTGCTGATCTTGCTGAGCGTAAGAAAATCGTGCTTGTGAATCAGGTTCCAACTCAAATGACTGTTGACGCAGATACCGAAATGTTGAAAACAATTTTGAGAAATCTGATTTCCAACGCTGTAAAATTTACCAATGCAAATGGGACAGTCAGTATCGAAGCAACAAATGCAGATTCATGGGTTGAAATTGTCGTTGCTGACAATGGTAACGGAATCGGGGCAGAGGATATTTGCAAACTATTCAAAGTCGACATTGCATTTTCTACCCGCGGGACCGGAAATGAAAGAGGAACCGGACTTGGTTTGGTTTTGTGCAAGGAATTCGTCGAAAAACATGGTGGCATTATAACAGTCGAAAGTAAACCGGGCATGGGGAGCCGGTTCAAACTTACATTACCTTTTAAAACCGTTGAAAGCGATGAGAACTGAAAAACCGGAATCCTTGGCAATCCTTCGTCAAAAAGCAGAAGCGTTAATGAACGAGAAAACCTCGAAAGGTAGTTCTCCATTTTCTGAAGTTGAAACACTGGAACTCCTGAATGAGCTTGAAGAGCACCTGTTGAACCTGGAGATAAAGATTGAACATCTTACTGCTACGGCTGATATCAAGGACCATAAAGCGTCAGATGCTGCGCTTATCGAGAGTCAGAAGTTGTATGCTGATTTGGTTTCTAATCAGACGGCCGGTATCTATCGTATTTTGGTTCAGCCGCAGGAAAGTGGCACATCGATTGTGGGATCGACTACTGTTGAATTTGTTAGCAGTCGTTTTTGCGAAATTCTGGAGGTCGATCCTGCAGAATTTTCAATAGATGGGATTCCGGCTTTTTTTGGAAGAATTCATCCTGAAGATATACAAGGATTTGTCAGATCAAATGAAATGGCTCAAAAGTCTCTTGAGCCTTATATTTATGATGCACGATTGTTAATTGGTGACCGGATAAAATGGGTGCGTTTTGAATCATGTCCGCGAAGGCTCGAAGATGGAAGTGCCCGGTGGACAGGTGTTACACTCGATATTACGGAACACCGGCTTGCCGAAGAAGCGCTAAAAAGAAGCGAAGAGCGGCAGCGATTTATTCTTGAATCATTACCTGTTGCCATTTATTCTTCACCGGTGAATCCTGATTTTGATACGACCTGGATTAGCAAAGACATTCAGAAAATCACGGGATATGAAAAGGACGAATATCTTTCGTTGAATGATTTTTGGCGTGAACGACTTCATCCTGATGACAAGGCTATGGTTTTAGATGCATTTAAGAATTTCCCTGAAAAGGGAGAAATGATTCTTGAATATCGGTGGAGATGCAAAGAGGACCAATATCATTGGTTCTTGGATCGGTCAGTACAACTGGAAAATAAATCGGGAAAGGAGTTTTTGGGAGTTATTGTTGACATTACAAAGCGTAAACATGCTGAAGAGGTGATCCGGCTCGAGGAGGAAAGATACCGTATGTTACTTGAGTTTGCAACGGATGCTTTTTTTCAGGGAGATAAAGATGGTCGTATAATCATCGTTAATTCTGTTGCAATTGAACAGACAGGCTTTTCGAGAGAAGAGTTGTTGAAAATGCATTTGACCGATCTTTTTTCGGCAGAAACACTTAAAGAGAACCCACTCAAATATTCGCTGATAAAAACTGGTGAAACTGTGAAAACAGAACGTGAGCTTACCTGCAAAGATGGGAAACTGATCATGGTAGAGATGAACTCAAGAATGATGCCTGACGGTACCTTTCAGACGTTTTTCAGGGATATTACCGAACGTAAAAGGATTGAAAATGCATTGAAACAAAAATTAAGTGAACTTGAAATTTATTACGAGCTGGCGATTACACGCGAACGCAAAATGATTGCATTGAAAGGTGAAATCAACCAGTTACTCGAAAGATTAGGTGAGAAACTAAAATATTAAGTTTAAGATTACTTTTACGCGGGTAAATGATTATAAAAATCTTACCTGATTGATAATTTTGGAATAGATGGGTTTTATGCTTCATGTATTATTTGTTGAGGATTCGGAAAGCGATATGGAATTGATCATCCGCCAACTCGAAATGGCTGGTTATATGGTCGATTACAACCGTGTGGAGACCGCTGATATGATGAGGACTGCATTTCTTAAACAAGCATGGGATCTTGTATTTTCAGACTATCAATTAAAACATTTTAATTCCGCAGAAGCATTGGCTATCTGTCAGGAGTTATCGGCTGATATCCCTTTTATCGTTATAACCAATGTTCGGTCGGAAGAAGGTGTTGTTGCTTCGATAAAGGCAGGCGCGCACGATTTCTTAATGAAGGACAATCTGGTAAGGTTTATACCTGCTGTTGAGCGCGAATTGAAGGAAGCGAAAATCCAAAGAGAGAAGAGACTTGCTTCAACGGCAAAGTTGGAAACCGAAAAAGCATTAACTGAGAGCGAATTTCGTTACCGCACCCTATTTTCGAAAATGATGGAGGGTTTTGCACTCTACGAGATCATATATGACGCAGCCGGGGAACCTTCCGACTATAGGTTTATTGCAATAAACCCTGCATTTGAGCGGGTTACAGGACTGTCTTCAACTGGACTGATTGGCAGGACCGTGAAAGAAGCTTTTCCTGGAATTAATGTTTCCTGGATCGAAAGATACAATAAGGTTGCGCTTACAACTATACCTGTTCGTTTTGACGACTATTCAAAAGCGCTTGGCAGACATTTCGAGGTAGTTGCCTATTGCCCTAAAAAAGGACAGTTTGCGACGATTGTCACCGATGTTACCCAGCGGAAAAAGGCGGAAGAGTTATTACAAAAGAGTAAGGCCCGGTTAATCAGAGGCGAGACTGTCTCCAAATCGGGTAATTGGGAATTACACCTCAAAACAGGTTTGATCTTCGGATCCGAGGGTGCTCAAAAGATATATGGCATTGCAGCAGATCAGTGGAATCTTGAAGACATTAAAGAGATTCCGCTGCCTGAATACCGGGCTTTGCTTGATAATTCACTAAGACAATTGGTTGAGAATGGAACACCATACGATATTGAGTTTAAAATCAGGAATCACGATTCAGGTCAGATAATAGATATCGAATCGATAGCAGAATATGATTCAAATGATCAGATCGTTTTTGGCGTGATTCAGGATGTTACTGAGCGGCGGAAGACAGAGGCTGCCTTGTTAAAAAGTGAAGAGAACTATCATTCGCTTTTTGACGGTTCTCCCGATTCGATATTCCTTGCCGATTCGAAAACAGGCCTGATTCTAGATGCGAACAGGGCTGCAAGCCGGTTAACCGGAATGAACAGGACAGAAATAATTGGAATGAATCATTCCCGGTTACATTTGGAGCATTTACAGACAAAAATGTCTGAGAACTTTAAAAGGCTTGCTAACAACGTTGATGAAATTGAAAATTTTTACATGGCCGAAAGCGTTGTTCTGAATTCCGATGGATCGGAAATTCCGGTTGAGATTCTTGCCAGTTCGTTTAAACTGAATGACAGGCATGTGGTTCAAGGTGTTTTCAGGGATATTACAGATCGTAAGAATGCTGATGTGAAACTGATCAGCAGCGAGCGGAGATATCGCGAACTTGCCAATTCGTTACCTGTATGTGTTTATGAAACAGATCTGTCGGGGAATATCACTTTTGTAAATAAAACTACTTTCCAATGGTTTGGATATGCAGAAGAGGAGCTTGCCAAAGGGTTAAACGTTTTTGATTTCATTCCTGAACAGGAGCATCAAAGACTAACAGAACGTTTTAAGCAGATTATTACGAAAGATATCTATACGACCGGTGAATACAACGCCAAACGGAAAAATGGTACTTATTTCCCTGTGTTAATATCTTCGTCAGCAGTAAAAAAAGATGGTGTAATAGTTGGCGTTCGCGATACAATGGTTGATATTTCGGATCGCAAGCATACAGAAGGCAAACTTCTGAGGAGCGAACGAACCCTTTCGAATCTGATCAGTAACCTGCCTGGTTTTGTTTACAGGTGCAAAAATGACAAAGATTGTACCATGGATTATCTGAGCGATGGCTTCTCGTCAATTACAGGATATTCCGTCGATGACATCCTGAAGTTCAAAAAGCTGACCTATAACGATATCATACATCCCGATTACAGGCGCTATCTCTGGACCCAGTGGCAGGCTTTGCTTAAACTTAAAACTCCATTGGAAGAAGAGTATCCGATTATAAGTAAAAGCGGGGAAATCAAGTGGGTATGGGAACGTGGGAGAGGGATTTTTAATGACAGTAATAAATTGATTTATCTCGAAGGATTTATTGCCGATATTACCGATCGAAAACGTGCAGAGCAGATACAGAAAGTATTGTATGATATTTCAACGGCAGTACTTACAACACAGAACCTCGGAGAATTGGTTGAAATTATCAGAAATCAATTGGGTTCTTTGCTGGATACAAATAATTTCTACGTGGCATTTTATGATGAGGCCAGCGGGATGTTCTACACCCCTCATGCAGTTGATCAAATGGATAACCTGGATTCGTGGCCTGCCGAAAGATCGATGACAGGTTATTTAATCAGGCAAAAAAAGGCCATGCTGGTAACTGCCGAAGATATTTCGAAACTTGTAGATAGCGGTGAAATAGAGATGATTGGGACGCCGGCTCAATTATGGCTTGGAGTGCCATTACACGAGGATGAGAAAGTCATTGGCGCATTTGTGGTTCAGAGCTACGATAACCCAAATGCTTATACAGTAAAGGACGTAGAGATGCTCGAGTTCATTTCGCATCAGATCAGTCTCTTTGTTCAGCGCAAAAGAGCAGAAGGCGAAATAAGGGCAGCACTCGTAAAAGCCGAAGAAAGCGACCGGTTGAAGTCTGCCTTTCTTGCTACGATGAATCATGAACTTAGAACTCCGCTCAATCATATATTGGGATTCAGTGAGTTGATACTGTCGGGAGTGATGCCTGAAGATAATCAAAGCTTTGCTTCAAGCATTTATTCGAGTGGTAAAAATCTTCTTGCCATTGTCGAGGATGTATTTGATCTTGCCCTTGCAGAACAAACCAACGTTAAACTGAGGTTGCAAACTTTCCGCCTGATGGATCAATTCATGGAGAACAAATCGTCATTTGATCATATTCTTCAAAGTTCAGGTAAAGCCGAACAGATTCAACTGATATTTAAACCTGATACACACCTATTAGCCATGTACCTTACTGTTGACCGAAGTAAAGTGAACCAGGTGCTTATTAACCTTTTCAAAAATGCAGTTAAATTTACCAATACCGGAACAATTGAATTTGGATATCAGAGCAACCAACCAGGGAAACTCACGTTTTATATCAAGGATTCGGGAATAGGGATACCGAAGGAGAAGCAGGCCGTGATTTTTGAATTTTTCCGTCAGGGCGATGACTCCAGAACCCGTGTTTACGGCGGTATAGGGATCGGATTAGCAATCGCGCAGAAAATTACAACAATTCTTAAGGGTGAACTTTCAGTGGTTTCGGAACCAGAAAGAGGGAGTGCATTTTATCTGACTGTTCCGGTCGAACTGGCCGATGTAAGCGATCCACTCTAAACCGAAGCAAATGTTTTATGCAGGGTTCCGCAGTCCCATTATTACTCAGATGAACATAAACGTGCTTTAAATCTTTAATATTAGGAAAAAAACCTATTTTTGGAAAAATAATCGCTTACCTCACTTTTACGGTTTTTGTTGTATCGTGACCTTTATTGCATTGTACTTTAAAACAAATCAGTTGTGATTTTTGAACATGGGAGAAAGAAATAAAAAGATATTAGTAATTGATGACAATAAAGATAATCAATTAATCTTTAAAGCTTTAATATCAGAAGCTTTTCCGATGATCCAATTTGTCAGTTCCTCCTCGGGAGCTGAAGGATTGGCGTTATGTCGCCTCGAATTACCGGATGTAATATTGCTTGATATTCTGATGCCAGTGATGGATGGTTATGAAGTTTGTCGTATATTAAAATCGGATCAATTGTTTAAAAATATTCCGGTTGTGATGATTACTGCTGAAAAAGACGACAAGGAATGCAAGATAAAAGCCCTTGAATGTGGTGCCGACGCTTTTCTGACAAAACCGGTAGATGAATCTGAACTGAAAGCTCAGATTTGTGCAATGCTTCGGCTTAAAGCTGCGGAAGATTCAAGTTGCGATGAGAAGCGACGACTTGAGGAGCTTGTCCGTCAGCGTACAGAGGCGCTTGAACAAGAGCTGGAACAACATAAAAAAGCGGAAGAGACGATTCGCCGAAGTGAAATACTCTATCGTACGCTGGTTGGAACCTCTTCTGACGGAATTGCAATGGTTGAACTGGATGGAACTTTGATCTCGGTTAATAAAAGAGCCTGCCGGATTTTTGGATATCAGAATGAAGAGGAACTTAAATCGCACCACAATAATTTTATTGACTTTATTGCGCCCAGCGATGTTGCAAAAGCGGGCGAAAATGCGAAACTACGATTAAGCGGCATAGAATCTTATAGTTCTAAATATATGGCTGTTGGTAAAGATGGAAAGCAGTTTCCGATTGAAGTTAAAACATCGGTGGTTTCTGATTCTCAAAATCTTCCATATGCAATGATAGACGTGATAAGAGATATTACGCAAGAGAAGAAAATAGAAGATACCCATCAATTTCTAATGCGGTCCGAATGGACAAATTCAGATGAAGATTTCTTTCAGTCGTTGGCAAGTTATTTAGCCAGAACATTGGATATGAATTATGTATGTATCGATCGGCTCATAGATGATAATCTTGCCGCACAAACGCTGGTCGTTTATTCAGATGGAAAATTTCTCGAAAACGTCACTTATACGCTCAAAGATACGCCGAGTGGTTTCGTCATAGGAAAAACAATTTGTTTCATTGAGCGGAATCTTCGCAACATTTTTCCATCAGTTCCGACACTTCAGGAGATTGAAGCTGAGGGCTACCTGGGAAGTACGCTTTGGAGTTCAGGGGGGAAGCCAATCGGTCTGATCGCGATGATGAGTCGCCAGTCCCTGAATAATAATCAGCCGTTGGCTGAAGCTGTTCTTAATCTCGTATCTATCAGAGCAGCAGGAGAGCTAGAGCGTCGCGATGCTGAGTCAGCGTTGTTGCAGAGCAAAATGGCATTTCAGAATTATTTCCAAAACTGTTCCGTTGGAATGAGTGTGACTTCACCAGATAAAATGTGGCTTGAGGTTAATCAGAGTCTGTGCGAAATGTTAGGCTATTCAAAAGATGAATTAAGCCGGTTGTCGTGGGTCGATTTAACTCATCCCGATGATGTAGAAAAGAATATGAAGCTTTTTTCTGAGATGTCGGAAGGGAAAACAGACAGGTATGAACTTGATAAACGGTTTATACGGAAAGACGGGTCGCTACTATACACCACACTTTCTGTTGTTTGCGAGCGTAACCCCGACGGATCAATTCAGCACCTTCTGGCTTCGTATGTTGATGTAACTGCCAGGCATTTAGCCGAAGATGCAATCCTTCATGATCGTGCATTACTTCGGACACTGATCGATAATTTACCGGCTACTGTTTATGTCAAGGATTCACTAGGCCGTAAGATAGTATCCAACAAGGCCGATCTATTTCATATGGGTTATACCCTGGAATCTGATGTAATTGGCAAAACCGATATTGAATTATTTTCTAAAGTTGAAGGGGAAAGAGGTTATAACGAGGATTTGGAAGTAATTGAAACCGGAATTCCATTAATCAACCGTGAGAGCGATTTCTTTGATTCGAATGGAATACAGCGCTGGATGTTAACTTCCAAGTTTCCGTATTATGATGACAACCTGAAAGTAAAGGGACTTGTTGGAATCGGATTTGATATAACCGAACGAAAGCTGACAGATGAAGCATTAAAAGAGAGTGAAGAACTCTACCGTAACCTAATAGAGAAGATACCGGATGGCGTTTACAAAAGCACACATGCAGGAAAGTTTATTTCGGTAAACCCCGCTATGGTCTCCATGCTGGGCTATGACAGCAAAGAGGATCTGAAATCAATTGATATAAAGAAGCAGTTGTATTTTGAAGAGGAAGAACGTATTCGGTTAGTATCTGATTCGAAAGAAGATAGTTTCGATGTTTACAAAATGAAAAGAAAGGACGGATCAGAGGTCTGGGTTGAGGACAATGGTTGGTATACCCTGGATGAAAAAGGCAATACGCTCTATCATGAAGGTATTATCAGGGATGTAACTGACCGGAAGAGTGCAGAGAATAAACTTCGCATACTTTCTCAGGCTATAGAACAAAATCCAGCCTCAACAATCATTACAGATGCATCCGGAAATATTGAATTTGTAAATACGGCCTTCACCATACTAACTCAGTATTCTATGGAGGAAGTCATAAATAAACCTCCGAGGATATTTAACCGCGGGCACTTTTCTATATTCGAGTATGATTCAATGTGGAAAGCGCTATTGGCAGGAAAGATATGGAAAGGAGAATTTCAGAATCGTCGCAAAGACAGTTCCACCTATTGGGAAAATGTGGCAGTATCGTCACTAACGAACAGCAAAGGGGAGATCAGTAATTATATTCTGATCATGGACGATATTTCTGAAAAGAAGAAAATGCTTGATGATCTGATTGCTGCTAAAGATACAGCGGAGGAGAGTAACCGCCTGAAATCAGCATTTCTTGCCACTATGAACCACGAGTTGCGCACTCCGCTTAATCATATTCTTGGGTTCAGCGAATTGATCATGTCAGGTGTTGCTCCGGAGGACAACGTCAATTTTGCCTCAAGCATTCAAATAAGCGGACAAAGCCTGCTTTCGATTATAGAAGGTGTTTTTGACCTGGCGTTGGTCGAACAGGCAAATATCAAACTTCGCAACCAGACCTTTAGCCTGATGGATCATTTTATGGAAAATAAGGCCTCATTCGACAATATTTTACGTACTTCCGCCAAGCATGAACAAATCCAGCTGGTTTTCCGTCCAGATACCCATTGGCTTTCGAGCTATGTAACTGCTGACAGAAGTAAAATCAATCAGGTAATTACGAACCTTTTTAAAAACGCGGTAAAATTCACACACAAAGGAACAATTGAGTTTGGCTATAAGGTTGAAAACGAAACGAATCTGGTGTTTTATATTAAAGATACCGGCATTGGAATACCAAAGGAAAAACAAAGCATTATTTTCGACTTCTTCAGGCAGGGTGACGACTCTTATACAAGAGGTTATGGTGGAATAGGTGTGGGATTGGCTATTGCGAAAAAGATAACCGAGATACTAAAGGGCGAATTGAAAGTGGTTTCAGAACCCGGGCAAGGCAGTACTTTTTCATTATCCCTTCCGGTTGAGCTATCGGCTATTAAAGAGTAGATTGAAAATATTGCCAATAAGAATGCCTGGCGATTTGAAGATTTTGAATGGCTGAATGTTCAGATTAGCTTATAATGAAGAATAAATTCGACACCACACTAAACTGTAGATTGTTTATTTTGAACTAATTGAATTCAGGTCCAGGGATCACATCTACCTTAAATCATAACCAAAAGGATAAAATGCGAGCCGCATTAACTTGAAATGTTGCAGGCCAAAGGGAATTCCTATGATTGTAATGCAGAGTAACAATCCAAAAACAAGTTCCATAAGTGCAATCCAGATTCCGGCAAATACCATCCATATCAAATTAAGTATGAATGAGATCACAGGAATTGATCCACCGGTAGGAACAACTTCGCGCCCAAATGGTGCCAGGTGAGCAATACCAATTTTTAGTGCCTGTAATCCCCATGGAATTCCGATAATGGTCAGGCATAGTAAGAAGCCGCCCCACAGATACCCAAGACAAGTAAAAAAACCTCCACAGATCAACCAGATTACATTCCCTATTAGTCGCATAGCCATCGGTTTTTAAGTATGAAATAGTTTGATGCAATGTACAATTATTTTCGAAAAAATAAAAATAAGAAAACCGGAGCTGCAAAATTGCAACCCCGGTTTCAAATTGAAAATAATTATTCAACATTTTAAACCCAAAAACATTTCAAACCCAAAACTTTTCCAACCTTAATTTGTCTTCTTTCCTTCAATCCAGTTTGTAATCTTTTCTGAGTTGGGTAATTCCTTTGGTGACACAAACCCAACCAGTTTACCTTGTTCGTCAATCATGAATTTTTGGAAATTCCATTGTACCTCGGCATCAACAACTCCATTCAAAGTTTTTAATGTGAGCCATTTGTATAATGGGGCAATGTCATCACCCTTCACCGAGATCTTCGACATCATCGGAAAGGTAACACCGTAATTCTTTGTGCAGAATTCTTTGATTTCGGTATTGGTTCCGGGTTCCTGTTGTGCAAAATTATTGGCAGGAAATCCAATAATAACGAAGTTGTGGTCCTTGTATTTATCGTAAAGCTCCTGAAGTGTCTTGTATTGAGGTGTTAATCCACATTTGGAAGCTGTATTCACTACCAGCACCTTTTTCCCTTTTAAAGAAGAGAGATCAAACGCCTGACCATCGAGGGTCGTGGCTTTAAAATCGTAAAGCGTTTTAGTCTGGGCCGATGCACCTAAAACCATCACCATTAATAAACTTGCAAAAAATATTTTTTTCATCTCACACTATTTTAATTGTTTAAACTTAAATACTTAATCACCTCTTTATAACGGTTAATCACCCGATTTGTTCCGAAGGATCAATCATTGATCACTCTTATTTGAATTTGATAAATATTCAGAAAATAAAACACTAATTTTGACATAAACAGTCAAATCTGTTTTATTATAAGTGGACAATCTGGGAGAAACAATTAGAAAGCTTCGGGAAGCAAATAAATTGCCATTACGGACAGTTGCGGCTTCCCTTCATATTGACCTGGCAATTCTAAGCAAGATGGAACGGGGACAACGCAAAATCAGCCGAGAATTAGTGGTTAGATTTGCACAATTTTATAAGGTTGAGCCGGAAAATCTTTTAATCGCATGGCTTTCGGATAAACTTGTTTACGAAGTTGGAGATGAAGATTTGGCATTGAAAGCGTTGCAAGTTGCAGAGGACCATGTTGGATACATCGCATTTAAAAAGATAAACCGCTATGAAATAAGACAGCAACTCATTGCCGGGTTTGCGAAATTTGAAAAAATTAGAAAAGCCTGGATATATGGCTCCTTTTCAAGAGAAGATGATGGACCCAAAAGCGATATTGATATTGCCCTTGAAACCAGCGAAGATTTCAGCTATTTTGACTTGGCCGAGGTGCAGTTCCAATTAGAAAAACTAGTAAACCGAAAGATTGATGTAGGTTTTATGGATGCTTTTAAGCCTTATATTCTGGAACATATAAAATCCGATTTGAAACTGATTTATGAAGAAAGATAGTCATGTTGAAAGTGAAAAGCGGTTGCAACATATTGCTGAGGCAATTCTCGAAATTCAAAAAAGTGTTCTGAATGAAACAGAGACTTCATTTTGTCAGACCAATTTAATTCACAATGCTGTTTTATTTCTGTTTTCAGTAATAGGCGAAGCTATAAATCATGTTGCAGATGAGATACTTGAAAAGTATGACTATCCCTGGCACAAGGTGCGGTCTTTCAGAAACCTGATCGCTCATGAATATTATAACATCAAGCTTATTGCGGTTTGGAAAATTATCGAAAACGACTTGCCAAAACTGAAAGAAGTAATCAATCAAATATTAGCCGACGATTTTTAATATAGATGACCAACTACTTCAATGAAATGACGGATCATTTAAAATGAAGTATTTAATGATTCAGCAATTACCTTTATTGCACTGATTATTCCAAATATTGAACCTTAGTTGATAACTTCTTATACCGACTGGCTGATTAAATTTTAAAAAGTAATATATTTGACCACCAAATACGCCCTTAGAGTTTTATGGAAAACTACATTGTTTCAGCACGCAAATATCGCCCCGATACCTTTACCTCGGTAGTTGGCCAGCCTTCGATAACATCAACGTTAAAGAATGCCATCCGGAGCAATCACCTTGCGCATGCTTATCTTTTTTGTGGTCCCAGGGGTGTCGGCAAAACAACATCAGCCCGTATTTTTGCCAAAACAATCAATTGTCTGAACCTTGGCTCCGATACTGAACCATGTAATCAATGCGAATCGTGTTTGTCGTTTACCGAAAACCGTTCATACAACATTCATGAACTGGATGCGGCCTCGAATAACTCTGTTGATGATATCCGGTCGCTTGTCGACAAAGTGAGAATCCCACCGCAGATTGGAAAATACAGTGTCTATATCATCGATGAGGTACATATGTTGTCGCAATCGGCTTTCAATGCATTTCTGAAAACGCTTGAAGAACCACCGGCTCACGCCATCTTTATCCTTGCAACAACCGAAAAGCATAAAATTTTACCAACCATATTGTCTCGATGTCAGATTTATGATTTCAACAGGATCTCAATTCCCGACATAGAGAAACATTTGCGTGAAGTTGCTCAAAAGGAGAATGTTACAGCTGAACCTGAAGCGCTGAATGTGATTGCTCAAAAAGCCGATGGTGCCATGCGCGACGCTCTTTCGATCTTCGACCAGGTCGTTAGTTTTTGCGGTGCCAATGTTACTTACAAGGATACGATTGCCAACCTGAATGTGCTCGATTACGACTACTATTTCAAACTTACTGAGTGCTTTCAAAAAGGCGATATCCCTGGTACATTAATGATATTCAGTGAAATATTAGATAAGGGATTTAATGCACATCATTTCATCATGGGACTTGGCCAACATTTCAGGGATCTTCTGATCTGTAAAGATGCTGTGACAATTCAACTGCTTGAAGTGGGAGGCGAAATTCGTGAACGTTATAAAAAACAGGCGGCTGCTTGCTCAATGAATTTCCTGATCGGTGCGCTTCAGCTGGCAACCGAGTGCGACATGCAATACAAATCTTCTTCGAATCAACGCTTTCTTGTCGAATTGGCGCTGGTAAGGATTGATCAACTCGAGGAGTTGTTAAAAAAAAAACAATTGACGACGCCATAGCGACCCTTTCGCTTTTGCCAATCTTTTCAACAATTGATCCTTCTAAAAGCATAAATCGTGCTAACGTGCCGTCACCTCAGGTTATGGCAAAGGCTTCTCCGCAAGTTACTGTTCCGCAAAAGTCTGTTGTATCAGAACCGACCAGCCGGCCTCCCACAACACGTCGGGTTTCTGGTCGGGGGGCCTATTCAACCCCGTCTATTATGGATGCCCTAAAGGATGAACCTAAAATAGAAGAAATGGGTGTTGTCTCGGATGTGGCAGCAGATCAATATTCTACGAACGAATCTGTCTATCCGTTTTCGCAACAGGAATTGTTGGAAGCCTGGAAAAATTTTGTAGAGAAGATTGACGCGCCTCAATTAAAATCGGCTCTTGGTGCCCGTGATCCAAGTATAACCGGTGAGTGGCAGATTGATTACGATCTTGATACGGAACTTCAGTTTAACCGTCTTGCGCTCGATAT
Organism: Mariniphaga sp.; assembly: GCA_025355585.1. Lineage (GTDB taxonomy): Bacteria > Bacteroidota > Bacteroidia > Bacteroidales > Prolixibacteraceae > JAAFHB01. Next base: position 16,264 of record JANXZJ010000140.1, read on the forward strand.
TAAACCAAAATTGCAGGCTTATTTACGTCATCATTTTCGGAACGAAGCGATAGAAATTCAGTTTAAAGTATCAACCAACGCAAGTCAGCGTCCAAATATTCCTTACACAGATGCCGAAAGATGGGCTTTGCTTGTCGAAAAGTATCCGGCACTTGCCAGTCTTAAATCAAAATTCGGTTTGGATTTTGAACATTTTTAACTTTCAGGGTTTATTATAAAATGATGGTTCAGTGAACTCCGCTGAAAAATCGTCCCAGTCATAATATTAATTTGAAGATCAGTAATTTGTAAAATAAAATTGTTTCAATGGAAAAAATTAAAGTACTTAATCCTGTAGTGGAACTCGACGGGGACGAAATGACCCGTATCATCTGGAAAATGATCCGAGAACAATTGATTCTCCCATTTTTGGATATCGACATTAAATATTATGATTTGGGTATTGAACATCGGGATGCTACTGATGATAAGGTAACTGTTGATGCAGCTTATGCGATCAAAAAGTATAAAGTCGGTATTAAATGTGCTACCATTACGCCTGATGAAGCACGCATGACCGAATTTGGTCTAAAGAAAATGTACAAATCGCCAAACGGAACGATCAGGAATATCCTTGACGGGACGATCTTTCGCGAACCGATTGTTGTAAAGAATGTTCCGCGACTTATTCCGCAATGGACAGCTCCGATCGTTATTGGCCGTCATGCTTTTGGCGATCAGTACAAAGCAACTGATATTGTTGTCGACCGTGCAGGAAAATTAACGATGACTTTCATTCCTGATGATGGTTCCGGAGCGCAGGAGCATGATGTTTACCACTTTGAAGGTGCAGGAGTTGCTCTTTCTATGTACAATACCGAAGCTTCGATCAGGGGTTTTGCCCACGCCTGTTTCAAAATGGCACTGACCAAGAAATGGCCGCTTTACCTTTCCACGAAAAATACGATTCTGAAGAAATATGATGGCTTCTTCAAAGATATTTTCGAAGAGATATTTTTGAATGTTTACAAACCTCAGTTTGAAGCTGCCGGCATTACTTACGAGCATCGACTGATTGACGATATGGTTGCTTCAGCTTTGAAATGGAATGGCAACTTTATATGGGCATGTAAAAACTATGATGGAGATGTTCAGTCGGATACTGTAGCTCAGGGATTTGGTTCGCTTGGGTTAATGACTTCCGTTTTATTGACACCCGAAGGGGATACGATGGAGGCAGAGGCTGCGCATGGAACAGTTACCCGACATTACAGGGAGTACCAGAAAGGACGACCAACATCAACTAATCCTATCGCATCCATTTATGCATGGACCCGGGGTCTCGCTTTCCGCGGAAAATTAGACGATAACCAGCCTTTGATCGATTTTTCATTATTACTTGAACAAGTTTGCATTGACACTGTTGAATCAGGAAAAATGACCAAAGATTTAGCGCTGTCGGTTTATGGCGACAAGTTGAAGCCAGAACATTATCTTACAACCGAGCTGTTTATGGACGAATTGTCGAGGCTGTTGAATATCAGAATGGGTAATTAAACCAAAGAATTCATCATACGGATTTATTGTTTTTAAATATTATAAATTTAAAAGTAGAGTTATGATAAAAAAAGCAGTTGGAGATGCGCTGAACGAGCAAATCAATGCTGAATTTCATTCAGCTTACCTTTACTTATCGATGTCGGCCTATTTTCTATCAGAAGGCCTTGCAGGTTACGCAAATTGGATGCGAATTCAATACCAGGAGGAGCTTGCACATGCAACCCGGTTTTTCGATTATGTGAACGAACGTGGAGGAACGGTTAAGCTCACGCCAATCGGCGAAGTGCAGGTTGAGTTTTTGGGAGTTGTAGATGCTTTCGAAAGAACGTTGGTTCACGAAAAGATCGTTACCGGACTCATTGACCGGTTAATGGATATCGCAATTCATGAAAGTGACCATGCAACCAAAAGTTTCCTTCAATGGTTTGTAGACGAACAGGTTGAAGAAGAGGCTAACGTTGAACAAATCCTACACAACCTTAAGTTGATCAAAGGCGAAGGTCAGGGGATGTTAATGATGGACCGCGAAATGCAGACGCGCGTATATGTTGATCCTTTTGCAGGTGCCAAGGCCTGATATAATGGATAATCGGGCATTTGCGTGATTATAAAGATTTTTTGATGCTACGTTTTGTAGCCTAATGGTCTGATATATTGAAAGGGGTAAGCATATTGCTTACCCCTTTCAATTGCGCCGATATTCATCATTCGTCATTAACCATTCACTATTAGCCATTCGCCTTCACCATTCATCAAAAAGATTTCGGTACTTACAACTTTTGAGTTACATTTGTGCCTGATTGTTTATTTAGATATTAATCATACAATATAAAGGAATGTCATTTTTAAATAACGTACTTTCAAGTTTCTTTGGAAACAAATCGCAAAGAGATATTAAAGAGTTAATGCCTGTTTTGCAGACGATTAAACAAGAATATCTGCGGTTTCCCCAATTAAGTAACGACGAGCTAAGAGAAGAATCTGTCAAACTCAAACTTAAGATCCGCGATTATATTAAAGCTGAAGAAGAAGAAATTGAATCTTTAAAAGCGCAGGCTGAGAGTGGTGAAATTCCAATTGAAGAGGGTGAAAAGTTATACGACAGGGTTGACAAGCTCGAGGAAATCATTCTGAAAAAGATAGAAGAGGTATTAAATGAGGTACTTCCGATTGCTTTTTCCATTGTGAAGGATACGGCGCGACGGTTTATGGAGAATGAAACTATTGTAGTAACTGCAACTGACTTCGACCGTGAACTCGTAATAACCAAAGATTTTGTCGTAATCGAAGGTGATAAAGCAATTTATAAAAACGAATGGATTGCCGGAGGTTCGGTCCAAAAATGGAATATGTTGCATTACGACGTGCAGTTGATCGGGGGTATTGTACTTCATAGCGGCAAGATTTCGGAAATGGGTACGGGTGAAGGAAAAACGCTTGTTGCAACACTTCCTGTATTTCTGAATGCATTGGCAGGTCGGGGTGTTCACCTTGTAACTGTGAATGATTACCTGGCTAAACGTGACTCCGAATGGATGGGCCCGATTTACCAGTTTCATGGTGTATCAGTCGATTGTATAGACAAGCATCAGCCCAATTCAACGGAAAGAAGGAAAGCTTACGAAGCCGATATTACTTTCGGCACAAATAACGAATTTGGATTTGATTACCTCCGCGACAATATGGCGGTAAGTCCGGCTGATCTTGTTCAGCGCAAACACCACTACGCCATTGTGGATGAGGTTGACTCGGTTTTGATTGATGACGCCCGTACGCCTTTGATTATTTCAGGTCCGGTTCCTAAGGGTGAAAATCAATTGTTTGATGAATTGAAGGCACCGGTTGAACGCTTGGTAAAAGCGCAGCGCGACCTGGTTAACCAGTTTCTTGTTGAAGCAAAAAAGAAAATAGGTTCTTCAAACAGTAAAGAGTCCGAAGAGGGTGCGCTTGCTCTTTTCCGTGCATACAAAGGTCTGCCCAAGCATAAGCCGTTGATCCGGTTTACAAGTGAAGAGGGAAATAAGGCCAAGATGCTTAAGATCGAGAACTACTACATGCAGGACAACAACAAGAACATGTATATTGCGACCGATCCGCTCTTTTTTGTGATTGAAGAAAAACTGAATTCAATTGAATTAACCGACAATGGAATAGATATTCTCTCAACGGATAATGAAGATAACGGCTTCTTTGTCCTTCCCGATGTTGGTGCAGAAATTGCAGATATCACAAATGATAAAAGTTTGTCGGATACCGACCGACTTGAGAAGAAGGACGTTCTTTTACAGAATTTTGCTGTCAAGTCAGAGCGGGTTCACACGGTGAATCAGTTGTTAAAAGCATATACGATGTTCGAAAAGGATGTCGAGTATGTGTTGATTGAAGGCAAAGTAAAGATTGTTGATGAACAAACGGGACGTATCATGGAAGGGCGCCGTTACTCCGATGGTCTTCACCAGGCGATCGAAGCCAAAGAGCGCGTGAAAGTTGAAGATGCCACCCAGACCTTTGCAACCATCACACTTCAGAATTATTTCCGCATGTACCACAAACTGTCAGGGATGACCGGAACTGCCGAGACTGAAGCAGGTGAACTCTGGGATATTTATAAACTGGAGGTTGTTGTAATCCCTACAAATCAACCTGTGATCCGTAAAGATCATGAGGACTATGTTTATAAGACCAAGAAAGAAAAATACAACGCCATTATAGACGAAATCGTCAGGTTAAATAAATTAGGTCAGCCAATGCTTGTGGGAACCACTTCTGTGGAAATCTCCGAATTACTGAGCAGAATGTTGCAAATGCGCGGAATTAAACACCAGGTGCTGAATGCCAAACTCCATCAGCGCGAGGCTGATATTGTTGCTGAGGCTGGTAAGTTGGGTATGGTAACCATTGCTACCAACATGGCAGGTCGTGGTACCGACATCAAGTTGACACCTGAAACACGCACCCTGGGTGGTTTGGCCATCATTGGTACCGAAAGACACGAGTCACGACGCGTCGACCGCCAGTTACGCGGACGTTCAGGTCGCCAGGGTGACCCGGGTTCTTCGCAATTCTTTGTTTCCCTTGAAGATGATTTAATGCGTCTTTTCTCATCAGGCAGGATTGTCAGCATTATGGATAAGCTTGGCTTGAAAGATGGCGAAGTGATTCAGCATTCGATGATCTCCAAATCGATTGAGCGGGCACAGAAAAAGGTGGAAGAGAATAACTTCGGGATTCGTAAACGTTTGCTCGAATACGATGACGTGATGAACTCACAACGCGAGGTCATCTATAAAAAACGGCGTCACGCACTGTTCGGAGAGCGTATCGAAGTCGATATTCTCAATATGATCTTCGACATGTGCGAAACAATTACCGAGGTACACCAACCCAACGGGAAAGATGGTTACGAAGATTTCAGGCTCGACCTGATCCGTTCGTTATCACTTGATTCGCCGGTCACTGATGAGGAATTAGGTGAAATGAAACCAGATTATATTAGTGATAAAATCTATCATGCAGCTATCGGAAATTTCACGAGGCGATCACAGGCAATTTCGAAACAGGCATGGCCGGTTATTAAGAATGTTTATGAGACCAAGTCGCATGTTTACAACAATATTGTAGTTCCGATCAGCGATGGTATCCGGTTATTTAATATTGTTACGAACCTTGAAAAAGCATATAAAACGCAGGGTCTTGATCTTACAAAATCATACGAAAAACAGGTAATTCTTGCAACCATAGACGAGCACTGGAAAGAAAACCTCCGCGAATTGGATGAACTGCGTACTTCGGTTCAGAATGCCTCCTACGAACAGAAAGATCCATTGTTGATCTACAAACTCGAATCATTTAACCTGTTCAAGGCAATGATGGAACGTGTGAATAAAGGGGTTGTATCTACACTGATGAAAGGTCAGATTCCAATCAGTGATCCTGATCAGGTTCGTGAAGCACCAACAGTTGGTCATCATGCCGACCGTTCGAAATACCGCGAAGAGAAGAGTGATGCCTCCGGACATGCATCGGCCGATAAAGCAGAAGAGAAACCAGCACATGTACAACCGGTGCGGGTGACTCCTAAAGTTGGCAGGAATGAACCTTGTCCTTGTGGTAGTGGTAAGAAGTTCAAGAACTGCCACGGTCACGGATTGGTAGATTAGGGAAGAAAATTACGGATTCATAATTGTTAATCCGTAATTCATAATTCATAATTCAATGTCGTTTAGTTAAGAAAATCTTCTGAAGGTCCTGATTTAATGATATTTTGATCAAAATAGTTCTTTGAAATGTTTGTAGTTATTAGGGAATGTTTTATCTTGTGGGATATAAGGGGGCAACCTCAA
>JANXZJ010000037.1 GCA_025355585.1 Mariniphaga sp.
TATATGCTATCAGATTTAAATTTCAATGTGGAATGATTAACAACTGCACCTTTACCGCGTATGCGGTTACAGTATTGTAGAATAGGTGATCGTTTTTTCCTGGCGCATCTGCCGGGGTTCATAGAAGACGAATGATCTATGCGCCTTTATTCAAAACCCATCATTGGTTGTCATCTTTAACCGCTACGCGGTAATTCATCGCTATGACTATGTTGTTTCTACAATAGTTAAATCGCTACGCGATAAGATGATAAAATACATTTTCTCTCTGTTGCCTCCGTATTCTTCCACTCGTAAATCGTAAATATCCTGTTAAGAATTAACAAGAAAAGATACCGCAAAATCATCTGATCTCATTTTGTATATGCTATCAGATTTAAATTTCAATGTGGAATGATTAACAACTGCACCTTTACCGCGTATGCGGTTACAGTATTGTAGAATAGGTGATAGTTTTTTCCTGACGCATCTGCCGGGGTTAATAGCGCCTTTATTCAAAACCCATCATTGGTTGTCATCTTTAACCGCTACGCGGTAACTGATCGCTGTGACTATGTTGTTTCTACAATAGTTAAATCGCTACGCGATAAGATGAAAAATAATTAAACATCATTTCAGCATTATAATTTTCACTAAATACTTTAAAAAGAAAGCCACTTTATCAGTTTTGATTACTGATAAAGTGGCTTAACTTCCAATGATATACAATACTATTTCTTGCTTAGATCTTTCAACCTGATGTTTTTGAATTTAACTACCGAACCGTGTCCAAGGAATCCGATATGACCTTTCTCACGCAAGAGTCCGGGATGTTCCTTGTGATCCAATGTTCCGTTTTTGGATGCTTCCTTGATATTACCTTCAAGAATTACTGTTCCGTTCAGTGTTACCTTGATGTTCGGCCCTTTGGCAACCACTTCCTCGTAGTTCCACTGTCCTAAAGGCTTCAGATAACCTCGTTTTGCAGGAATCACACCATAAACCGAACCGTGATACTGGTAAGGTGCAAGTGTTGCATAAACAGGATCTTCGTTATCAAGTACCTGAAGTTCCATTCCCACATAGGCTGCATCGCCTTCGAGTGGCGCACGGATACCGATTCCGTTGTTGGCTGCAGGTGTTAACTGGAATTCAAAACGATACACGAAATCACCGTATTCATCTTTTGTGAAAAGGTTACCATGTGAAGGTCCATTATCAATATGAAGAACGATCTCTCCGTTTTCGGCATGATAATCGGTCGTATTACCCACCCATCCTTCGAAATCTTTACCGTTGAACAACGGTTTGAATCCGTCCTTGCTCTCTTCGTCCGAAACTGTGAATGCGTTGTTATTCAATTCCTGAACATACACATCACGGAATGCAAGGTCTGTACCGTGTGCCTGCAGTTCAATGGCTTCTTTTGGGAAGATAGGGATTGAACGATCCCAGTAATTCTCCAGTGTTACATTGTCCACCACCAATTCGCCGTTGAGAAACACAGTTACTTTGTCGCCAACCATTTTTATACGGAAGGTATTCCACTCTCCAACCGGATTATCGGCCACCTTTGAAGGTTTTGCCGGATTCTTCTGATTGTTGTAAAGACCACCTGAACCAACCTGTGCACCTACCTCAACGCGTGAAGTATCCCAGATCTGAACCTGCGGCGATCCTCTGAGATAAATACCGCTGTCCCCTTTTTTGGTAATCCGCCAGTCAACAACCATTTCGAAATCGCCGTACTGTTTCACCGAACAAAGGTTATCGCCTTCGCCGTTAAACGTGATGCAACCGTCTTTTACCGACCAGTTATTCTTCAATTTAAGATCGGCTTCTGCCTGTTTCTTTTCGAATTCTTTTGAATCCATTTTCTTCCTTGTGATAGGATTCCCTACCAACCCATGCCATCCCGAAAGATCCTTTCCGTTGAACATCGGTACAAGACCATCTTCGTAGGTCATATCTGCAAGGTATTTAACGATACGGGCTTTGTTGTAGTCACTCTCATCTCCCGCGATGGTATTAATCACTTTATTGAGAGCATCGCGAACAACAATACCTGACATTCCTTTTTGTCCTTCTGATGGTAACGTAATTTCCATCACTGAAAAGCAAGCGTCATTTTTTATATCCGCATCATCAAGAAATGGAACCGTAGCAATAAGTGATAAGAATGTTCTCACCTGTCCCATCGATCTTACAATCAGCGACCGGTCTTTTGAATCGGTTGCAAGCGGAATCATCTTGCGGTACTGTAGCAATTTCTGATCATCGGGCAATACCGAGCTTCTGATCTGACGAATAAAACCTTTAAGTGCGCCTGAACGCTTTTCACCGGTTGAAGTTTTACAGATTTCATACAGTGCAGCTGATGCAGATGCGTCTTTCCAGTTGATTAATGCATTAAATGCAGCATCGCTTTCTTCCTTGTTGGAAGAACCGATGTAACCCGTTACTGCTTTGAGTGCCTGTTTGCCACCTAAACGTGGCAGGACTTCCAGTATACGCCCTTTTTTAGGTGCATTGGGCAGTTGAGCGAGCAATGGTGCCACCTGGTTGTCTTCGCCTTTCAGATCGGATGCAGCGTTAACGAGTGCATCCTGAATATTTTTAATCTTTACATTGTCATCTGTCGCAAACAGGAGTTTCAATAGCTGATCGATATCTTTTGCAGACGAAATATTTTTCATCGCTGCGTAAGCTGCCGATTTAATTTCAGCATTTGCGTTACCGGTATATCCATACACCTGTGCAAAATAACGTTTACCTGACTTTGCACCTATGATACCAATGATCTGTGCTTTTGAGCTTTCGGGTGAACTATCCAAAATTGCTGCCAGCGGATCAAGACTTTTCTCATCCATCAGCGACATCAATGTTGTAGCTGTAAATACAGGTTGGGTGCCACTCTTCAGAAGCGCAATCAGCTCCGGAATAGCATCTTTCCCTTTAAGTTTTGCTGATGCCGTAATTGCAGCTTCGCTTACCTCAACTGATTTATCCGAAAATTGTTTCCTTATAAAATCGGAAGCGGTAAGGTCCCCTTTCTTACCAAGCATCGTAATGATCTCCGCTTTTACTTCAGGTACTGCTTTGTTTGCTTTGGCGATCCATAATTTGGTTGATGCCAGTTTACTTTTCTCAACAAGATTCAATACAGCAAACCTGTATGCTTTGTCGCTGTTATCAAAAGCTTTCAGCAGTTTGGGTTGTGCCTCTTTTTCGAAATATTGATTGTAAATGGCCAGTCCGGCGGCATTGGTATGCAACTGAGTTGGCAGACTCAACTTCATCATCTCCTCACAAGCTGTACCTGCAAGCTTTGTTTCACCATTTTCTCCCAAACGTTGGGCATAAGTTACAAAAGCCTGTGTTGCATTCGAAGGTTCGTAAACAAATCCGGCTTTGCGCGCTCCGTCCAAGAGTGGCTGATACGATTCGGGTGCTGCAATTGCGGCAACAGCAGCAAGTGCAACTTTCTGAAGATTCTTATTATCGGAAGTAATACTTTTCAGGATTGCACCATTTGCAGGCTTAAACCGCAGTTCACCAAGCGCTTTCGTAATTGTAACGGGTGAATTGCCCTGAACTTTTGCCAAGGCATTAAGAAGTTCGTTTTTAGCGGCTTCACTTGCTACCGTTGTAAGCAACGATGTAGCCGGTTCGCATAACTCGTTATTCGTAAGATAGGGAGCTGCCGCTTTTACCGCATCATCCTTGCCAACCAATTGCAGCTGGCGCATAAAGAATGCTTTGGTTTCAGCATCGGGTGTTCTGTTCATCGCAAGAATAAAGTTCTTTTCTGCAAAAGCCCTCTTATCTTCTTTCGTGTTTTGACAGGCGTACCGTGCTAATCCGTTAATGGCGTATACGACAGCCGAATTGTCCCCTTTTCCCGATGGGGTCATCTGGTCTGCCAGTTTTTGAAATCCCTCATCACCCAGTGAGATCAGTTCTTCCATGAGTTTATCACGTTGCGGAAGGTTATTTGTAGGCATCTGCGCGAGCAGGTCAGCAATCTTTGTGGCGACTGTCCTGTTCTCCTGTGCCGACAAACCAGGCGTGATCAGCTGCAAAGCAAACACGATTATCAAAAGAGAATTAAATATCTTCTTCATATGTCTGTTATTTTTCTATAATTAAATTGTTGTCCAGGGTGCACGCATTGGCTGATGAATTAACCGGTTGGCGGCATCATCGTTGATAAACTGTTGCTGATCCGGATCGAAATGAAGCGTTCTTCCCAATCGTACAGCAAGGATTCCCATGTTCACAAGTGTACATGAGCGGAATCCGTTCATCTCGTTCAATGCAAATTTCTGACGCGTTCTTACCGATTCTGAGAATGTAGTGATTCTTGGTTCAGGATCAGGAAGCGTTTCGATAAACTGGTTCAGCTTGGGGATATCCGATTCAAAACCTTTGAAGATCTTTCCGTTTGGCCCTTCAATATAAGCGGCATCTTTATCCTTATTTTCACCGTCAAGGATTATCTTGCATCCGTCGGCATAGGTATATTCGATTCGTCTCCAGCTGCCTACAGCATATTCGTGCTGTTGTGGTGCATCAACCTCAACTTTTATCGGACTTGTATGATCTTTTCCAAGCAGATATTGAACAGGATCAAGGTAATGTTGTCCCATGTCTCCAAGACCGCCACCATCATAATCCCAGTATCCACGGAATTTAGAGTGAACATGCTCTGGATTATAAGGTCTGAAAGGTGCAGGCCCTAACCAGAAATCGTAATCCAACTCTTCGGGAACAGGCATTGTCGGAAGATTGGTCTCACCTCTCCAGTAAAACTTCCAGTCGAAGCCGGTAATACCGCTCACCGTTACTTTAAGCGGCCATCCTAAGATACCACTATCGATCACTTTCTTCAGCGGTTTAACTTCTGTTCCAAGACCATAGAAATTGTCTTTAAAACGGAACCATGTATTCAGGCGGAACATGCGGCCATGTTTATTAACCTCTTCCACAACCCGCTGACCTTCACCAATCGTCCTTGTCATTGGTTTTTCACACCAGATATCTTTTCCTGCACGTGCCGCTTCAATGGCCATCAATCCATGCCAGTGAGGAGGTGTTGCAATATGAACGATATCAATATCAGGGCGAAGCAACAACTCACGGTAATCATGGTAAGTCTGTACTGAATTGGGAATCATCGACTGCGCCAATTGCAGGTGCTTTTTATCAACGTCACAAATGGCAACCACTTTTGTCCCTTCATAAGGTATATGGCCGCGACCCATGCCGCCCACACCAATAATCCCTTTTGTAAGTTGATCACTTGGAGCAACATAACCCGGTCCTCCTAAAACATGGCGCGGGATAATCATCATTCCGGCTGCGATGGCTGCCGTTGATTTCAGGAAATCTCTTCGATTTGGGGATTTCTTTTCCATATTATTTAATTGATTTGTTTGGAATACGATTACTCTGAAGCAAAAATAAGATTTACTTGGACAATGCCTTTAAATTTTCAGAAGTATTTGGCACATATGAATATTTTTTAGGAATTAATGCTTTCAAAATTGCTGTTCCCATCTATCTAAAATGTATTTAACTTTACAGCCGATTTAAGCGTAAACTAAAATATATTCAGATGAAGCATGAATGGAAGAAATCGGAAAAGAGTTTTTATTTTCCCAATGTTAAACCGGAGAAAATTGTGGTACCGAAATTTAACTTTTACACAATTCAGGGAGAAGGAAATCCAAACGATGACAGTTTTGCTGAATACGTAGGTGTATTGTTTTCGTTATCGTATGCCATTAAAATGGGTCTGAAATCCGGAGAATCAGTGCCTAAAAACTACAATGATTATGCGGTTTATCCCCTCGAAGGAGTTTGGGATATCAATGAAGAAGCTAAGCTTAATATGAATGGTAAACTTGATAAAAACACGTTGGTCTATAAGCTGATGATCAGGCAACCTGCTTTTATAACTGCCGATTTCGCCGCACAAAACATTGAACTTACAAAAAAGAAGAAACCACATCCACTTTTAGATCAGGTCAAATTTGAGACGATCGAAGAAGGAAGTTGTGTTCAAATGTTACACATGGGAAGCTTCGACAATGAACCATTGAGTTTTAAACTAATGGAACAATTCGCCGAAGAGCAGCAATTAAAACGTAAATCCATGACCCATCGTGAGATCTACTTGTCGGATGCCAGGAAAACAATACCGGAAAGACTTAGAACGATATTAAGGTTTCAGGTGGAATAAATTGCTATTTAAGCGCTTTCATCAAATTGAATGTCGTCGGCACTTTCAATTTGGTTTAAAGGCTTCTCTATGGGTAAGGTGAAATAAAAGGATGATCCCTCTCCTTCTATGCTTTCAACCCAAATTTCACCCCCATTTTTCTCTAAAAAACCTTTCACGAGTAGTAATCCAATTCCTGCACCCTTGTTTTCCTGCCTAGCACTCGAAAGGACTTTCAATTGTGGTGTAAAAAGCTTTGCCTGAATTTCTTTTGACATTCCAACTCCGGAATCTTTTATTTCAACAATGATTTTATCCTCTTTTCTTTTTGCGGATACTGTAATCTTTCCTCCCGGACGGGAATGTTTTATAGCGTTTGAAACGATATTTTGCAAAATAGATAGCAACATCTTTCCATCCGCAAAAACACTTTCATTTTCTTCAATTTCGTGATGAAGATTGATCGCATTCAATTCAGCTGTTTCGTTTAAAGTATCAAAAACCTTTTTCACATACTTTACGAGTTCAATTTTTGTCGGAGAAAATACTTCTGACGCATATTTTATTCTCGCCCACTCCACGAGATAGTCCAACATATTTAACTCATCCTTTGATGATTTATAAACGAGGTCGAGCATTTCTTTAACATCAGTTTGCTCCATTGTACTAAAATTGGATTTCAAATATTTAGCCGCTCCAATCATACCTGTTAAAGGGCTTCTTAAATCGTGCGAGAGTATTGCAAGAACACTTTCCTTATGGGTATTCAGCTCTTCAAGATCTCTTACATATTTTTTGATGGCATCTTCTGATTTCTTACGCTCTGTTAAGTCCCGGAGAATCTTAACGTATCCTAACATCTCTCCGTCTTTACCAGTGAGAGGAAAAACTAAACCATACGCGTAAAACTTGCTCCCGTCTTTACAAATATGCCACCGGTTATCTGTCGCGCGCCCCTCTTTTAACGCAGTCTCAATCTCATTTTTCGGAATGCCAAGTTTTATATCTTCCTCTGTAAAGATAATGTCAAAATGTTCACCAATAATTTCATCCGTTTCATAACCAAATATCTTAGTTGAACCTGAGCTCCAACTGTTGATGATGAATTCTTCATCAAGCGTAAAAATTGAATAATCCTGCAAGCTGTCAATTATCTGGCTGTAAAATTCAGTAGTGGGAATGTAACGACTTTTAAGAATTCTAGAATTGTTTTGCTCGTCTTTCATTGGATAATTTAAATAGTATATTTTTTAAAAAGGGTTCCTTAAATAATTCAAAATTTGTTTAAACCTTACACCGCCTCAAATGTAATGGATTGCACGATATTTAGCGCATTTTTATCGCAAATTCGGGTTTGCAAAGGCTTTAACCTTCCTTCCTATCTAAAAAATGACCCGGGACTTTGTCTCAAACATGGAAAAACTCTCAGGATTCAGATTACTTTCCTGCTTGTTTAAATGTGTAATGCTTTTGCGATAAATAGCTGTAGACGGCAATAATAACAGTGGCTATTGCTTTTGAAATGGTAGGATACCAGTGAAATTGTTCGACAAACAGCTTTAAGAATACGTAATTCAACAATATACACATGAATACGGTCACACCATAACGGAAAAGCTGAATGTGACCACGCAGATCAGATTGTGAAAAAGTGATGTATTTGGCGAGCAGAAATCCCAAAGGGAAAGTGATGCAAAAGGAAATGATAAACGCTGTTATATGCGGACTAATCGCCACAAACCCAAGATCGAGTATTTGCTTGTGAAGAATGAAATTGTAGCTGATAAAATACAGAAAGAGATCTATCACCATGTTCCCGCCTCCACAGACAAGATAAAGGAATGTTTCGCGCGAAAGAAACCGCGAAAACCAGGGGTAAAACAAGTCAGCAATGCTGACAATAATATCTCTCGCCTTCGATGCAATAATCATTTGAATGCTTTAAATGATAAACAGATTAAACTATTTTGAAGATGTTAACTTGCGGCAATGTACAAATAATAAAATCCATGCAGCAATCCAGGTGACACCTCCACACGGAGTGATAATACCCAAAGCGTTAACACCTGAGATTGCTAAAACATATAGAGAGCCTGAAAACAAAATGATACCTGTCATGAAAAGATAGGCTGACCATTTCAATGCATTGGACTGATTGAAATTCATCAGAATTCCCACCGCTAAAAGGGCAAAGGTGTGATAAAATTGGTATTGAACGCCTGTTTTATAAACCTCAAGCATTTCAGGACTGATGATTGCCTTCAACCCATGTGCTCCAAATGCACCTAATGCGACCGCTAAAAGACCACTTAATGCGGCTACTGATAATACTAACTTCATTTTTTTATCTGATGTATTTTTGAATAAAGCGCTTCATCAACTGCTAAGATTTCAACCATTAACTCTCTCTTTTCCCATGCAACAGCAGGTTTACAGCATCATTTAACGAACCGGCTTTGGTTACTGCGCCAGAGTTGATAAAGAATATTTCATCTGCATTCTCTATTGTATTCAGCCGGTGAGCGATGATAATTCGTGTGGTGCTTTCGGGCAATTTCTTCAGGATTTCATCAAGCAGTTGTTCGGTTACAGTATCAATATTCGCAGTTGCCTCGTCGAGAATCAACAGCTCAGGCTTGCGCAACACGGCCCGAATAAAAGCAATCAGCTGTTTTTGTCCCAGGCTGATACCATCACCCGATGATTTTATGACAGCAGTCAGTCCGCCATCAAAACGTTCGAGCAATCCATCCAAACCAGATTCTGATAAAATCTTTGAAAACGCCTCATTCGAAAGATCTTTATACATCTCATTACCGTACAGGATATTGTCACGAATCGTTCCACTGAAAAGGAATGGTTCCTGCAGGATAAATCCAATCTTTGAGGTACGCGTTTCCATATCCAGCGAGCGGATATCTACGCCATTAAGTACGATCTGTCCTGCTGTCGGATCATACAAACGTGCCATCAGTGAGGCTGTAGTAGTTTTTCCACCCCCGGTCGGACCAACAAAAGCGTAAGTTTTTCCGCGTTCAAGATCGAAACTAATATCTTTCAGTATATCATTTCCAGGAGTATAGTAAAATGAAACGTGACGGAACGACATCAGGCAACAGGTTTCTTCTCTCACCTGTGTTTCAATCACCTGGAGGCTATTTTCCAATACCAGTATCTGCGAAATACGATCCCATCCAGCCAATGCTACCTGGAAGTTGGCCCAAAGTGCAGCTATCTGACGCAGCGGATTGTAGAACTGGGCGATATAAGCAAGAAAGCTGATCAACAAACCCACCGAGAACTGTCCGATCGCAATCAGGTAAATACCAAATGCCAGTACCACCATTTGCCCGATGCTCGATGAAAATCCATAAACAGGTGTAAACATGTTATTGGCAATTCCGGCCTTCACAGCAGTTTGATAGTTCTCAGTATTGACTTCATCAAAGCGTTTGCGGAAATAATCGCGTCGGTTAAAGGCGACAATCACCTTGAAGTTATTCAGGCTTTCCTGAATCTCTGCGCTCAGGCTTCCCGTACTTCTCATATTGGCGGCATTACGGTTTTTAACCCAGGGCGAAATACTGCGTGTAAACACAAGCAAAACAAGTGCCGGAGCCAAAGCAGCAAGTCCGAGCTTCAAATTGATGGAGAGCAGAAAGATTCCAGCGCCAAGCATTGTGAAAATGCTGCTCATAAACTGCACAAGCGACTGCGAAAAGAACAGGTTGATTTTATCTGTGTCGTTATTAACCCTTGAGATCAGGTCACCCGCTTTGTTCTGATTGAAAAAATCAATCGGTAAATCCTGCAGTTTATTGAAAGTAGTGTTCCGCAAATTAAACAACATGCGTTGTCCAACTCTTCCCATCAATTGTGTTTGCGTATAGCCACTAACCAAAGCCAGCGAAAATACGCCAAACAAAATAATGGAATATCGGATAACACCCTCGTAATGTTTGGTCACCACAAAGTTATCGATGGCATGTCCCATCAGATACGGTGCAACAAGGTTTAAACCTGCATTAATGAAAATAAAAAACATCGCAATATACAGGTTGTTGCGCTCCTCTCCCATCAGTGTCATCAACCGCTTCAGCGTGGTTGTTGTACTGACTTTTTCGTTGGCCTGCGCCCCTTTATTCAGATTAAGATTATAGTTCATAAATTAAATTCATAAAGCAACCACAATTGTCACGTAGAATATAGTCGATTATTCACCAACGTGTTCTATGTGACTAATGTGGTTTAAATATTTTTGTCATAGGGGATTGATTCTTCATAAAGATTTGTACTCCGTTGAGAATTAAAAATCTGTACATATTCAGGACAAGTATCCATCAATGATTTGTGTGTTCCGTGTGCAAGTACTTCGCCTTCTTCGAGCAGAATGATTTGCTTGTAATCCATCACTGATGCAATCTTTTGCGTCACAGAAAGCAGGGTCATTCCGGGATAATTACGCGTTACGTTATCAAGGATTTTCTGTTCTGTCTGGCTGTCAACACGTGCGGTAAAATCGTCAAGCAACAGAATCTTCGGGTTCAGGGCAAGTGCGCGTGCAAGCATAATACGTTGTTTCTGTCCTCCTGAAAGGCTCGTACCGCGCTCACTTACAATGGCATTAAGCCCTTGAGGAAGTGCATCTATAAAATCGTTCAGTTCGGAAGTTTCAATGGCTTTGGCAAACGATTCGTCTGTGACCTTTTCGTTGAATGCAATGTTTTCACGAAGGCTCATGTTGAAAATTACACTGTCCTGAAACACGAATCCAATCTGATGCTGAAAAGTTTCCTTGTTGTAATCGTTGATATTGATCCCATCAAACAGGATGGAGCCGCTTGTCGGTTGAATAAGACCTGTCAGTAAATGCAGTAATTGCGTTTTTCCCGCAGCGGTAGGTCCTATGACGGCGGTTTTTGTTCCGGGTTGTATTGAAAACGAAATATTCTTCAAAGCAGGTTTGTCTCCATAAATCACGGAAACGTTTTGCATCTCAATATTTCCCTGTAATGGCGTGTTCACAGTACCCTTATCACTTGTTTCTTCCGCATCCAATACAGCGCAAATACGTGTATATGAAACAGAAGCCTGTACAATGAAATTGCTGATAAACCCGATAATGATGATCGGGAAAATAAGGATCACGAGGTAGGAACTGAAAGCTGCAAAATCGCCCAGTGACATAGCACCTGTTATCACGTAATGTCCTCCAAGAGCCAGAATTACAAGCGAGGCCATATTCGCCACAAATACAACGATAGGTATCAATGTGGCAAAAAGCTTGAGTATCGATAATCCCAGGTTCTTGGCTTGGGTATTTGCATCAAGAAACTTATTGTATTCGAGCATTTGTGAGTTAAGTACCCGAACCAGTGCAGCACCCATGATGCTTTCGCTGATAACTTTATTGAGCCAGTCGATCACTTCGCGGCTTTTTTTAAACAGAACGCGCACTTTACGGAATACGAAGAAAAATGCCCCGATGATGATTGGAATAATGATAAGAACCGACAAGGCAAGTTTCCAGTCAATTGAAATCAATAATATACTTGCCCCAACGATGATAAATATGGAAGAAGCGAGCGATACAATCGCCATCGAAACAAATAGTTTGATGGAATCGATATCGGAAGTAAGATTCGTAAGCAACTTTGACGGGTTTGCCTGCTGAATAAATGCATAACTCTGCCGAGAGATCTTATCTGCCAGCCTGGTCCGCAAATCACGTGCAACACGTTCCGAAGCATATGTTTGCAAGATACCCTGCAGAAAGGTAAACACGAAGATAATCAATGCTGCGACAAGAAATTCTATGACGATTTTTTCATATGAAAAGATCCCTTTCGCGAAATCATCAATGCCCCATGAAATCAATTTCGGTATCACAAGGTTCACGGCATTGCTCAATAAGGCAAAAGTGATCAGACTGAAAATCATCAGCTTGTAGGGCTTGAGCACTCCGAATATATTGGGTTTAACCGGTTTCACTCCATGTATTTGTTGATCCTTTCTGTTTGTCATTCCAATTAAATCAGTTTCAAAATTTGAACGCGCAAAGGACGGCATAAAATTCCATCCCTACAAAATGAAACAAGCCAGTGACTTTTTTGTGTTGTCAATGTAAAACAAACCCCGCAAAGGGATGTTCATCATCTACCAAATTTATTTATTGTTTTATTTCGGATATACCCCGGGGATTGCAATTCTCATTAGATCATATAGTTTTTAATCGCGAAGACATAATAAGCGATCAGAAATTCTGATTTTCAAATAAATGTCAATAAATCTCCCCGCCGCAAGCGGACGGGGTATCTTGGTGGCCAATTTATCTTTTATTTCGCCGCAAGCGGCGGGGAATTTATCCCATAGAGATTAAAAAAATAATTCGTCAATCATTTAGGCGTCGGAATAGCCTCGGCCAACATTTCATTTCCCGCTTTATCGTAATAAGTACAGGTCATCTTTGTCATATCAACCACCCATTTTTCAACACCAGACCAGGCACAGTCGAGGCAAAAAGTCTGATAGTTTGTTTTACCTTGCTGGTGATCTTTCAGGTCCTCCAGGAACTGGTCCTTGCCACTTTCGTCAGCTATCTTTAAAACTGTATATTTTGCATCTGACTGAATTTTAGCTCCATCCTTTCCAAAATACATTGTATGACCGTCGGTAACAAAGGTTTCAAAACCTGTTACTCCAAGCCCAATCAGGTCTTGAATATAACCTGGGAAATCGGCTCCGCTCTTAACTTTAGCGTGCATTTCATTGATTTGATCAACTGTAAACATGGTCGAAAGTTTTAATTTCATCCCTTCCCGAAAAAACGGGAAAGGCCGTTAAACAATGAATAACACAAATTACTTTACCCCAATGCAAAAGAGATGTTTGGCGCCTTTGAGGTAAATCCGGCCATTGCTGATCGCCGGTGACGAAAACATTGTTTCACCAATGACGTTTTTTGCAATGGCTTCATAGACCGGACCAGGTTTAATAACCGTGATAACTCCCTCGTCGTTGGGCATATAAACCAATCCGTTGATCAGAACCGCGGAAGAATATTGCTTGCCGAGGTTTTCCTTCCAAAAAATCTTACCTGTTGCTGCCTCAATGCAATGAACCATCCCGTTTGTCATCGTTGTGATAAGGAAATCGCCGACAGTAACAGGCGAAGGAACATAATAAGCCCCATCGGTTGACCGCCAGGCGATATGACTGTTCGAAACATCTCCATTTCCGTCTGGTTTGATAGCCAGTAAATGACGTTGCGGCCATGCACTGCTAATCAGAACTAAACCCGACTTTTCGTTATAAACCGGCGTGGAACAAAAGTCCTCCGAGGGGCCATTTATAAACCAATATTTCGATCCGTCTTCGGGATTGTACGATGCCACTTCCTTGTTTCCGCAAAAGATCATCTGCATACGTCCGGCAATTTCCCTGAAGATAGGTGTACTAAAACTATGTGCCGGATTGTTGTGCTTCGTTTTCCAGATTGTATGACCATCGGTCCGGCTTAAAGCGGCGATAAATGCATCACCTTTGCTGTCACCGTTAATAATCACCTTGTCTTTATAAATGACGGGTGAACAGCTGTAACCATGAGGACTTGAAAAGGTACCCGGGCGTTGCATCCAGATCTGTTTTCCGGTAAAGTCATAAGCGGCAACTACAACAGATTCACCATCAAGAAACGACACGTATATATTTGTCCCGTCAGTGGCAGGAGTTCCCGATGCAAAGCTGTTATCATTGTGTTTGTTCTCTAACTTGGTTTTGAGGACAGTAACCTCCCATATCAGATTGCCATTCTTAGTATCATAACAAAGTAGTATTTTCTCTTGTGATTCAGGTTTAGCTGTGACAGTGAAAAGTTTGTCTCCCCAGACAATGGGCGAAGCATGTCCAATTCCCGGAATTGGAACTTTCCACAATACATTCGTCGTTGAATCCCACTTTACAGGAAGATTGGTTTCCGAACTGATTCCATCACCTTTAGGACCACGCCAGTTAGGCCAGTTTTCTGCCTGCAAGTTTGTAACGGAAGTTAACATCAGAAGTACGAAGATCACACTTAAAGATCTAAAATTCACCATTAGTTCGCTTTATTAAATTTTAAAATAAGACTCCACCCGTCGTTGGTATGGTAGCACAATTCATATGTTATCAAAGAAAGGAATAAAAAATAGAATTACAAATTGTTCAGTAATTGAATTTGTATAATCAATTTCTCAGAAAACCATTAAAAACAGGGTGATTAAGGTTATATAAAAAAGGCAGGGTTTGTATCTCAAACCCTACCCCAATTTCCTTGTTAATTGAATCTCTGAAAAGAATTAGAACATACCAATACCCTACTACTCAAACCCAATCTTCTTTGCTGCAAAAGCAGTGCTTAACAGAAGCATGGCTTCACTCTTTACATTGTCGCCATGTGTGGTTGTACTCCAAAAACGAACGGTCAGCGAGCAGGTATCGGTGGTTACTTTGGTATATAGTATCACGGGTTTCTTTTTCGAAATTACATGCTCGATTTCTTTGATCGTATCATTAATCACCTCATTAATCACATTGGCATCAAGCTCTTCCCCCCAAAGTGAGAAGGTGAGCACGACCCTTTTTTCGTTGTTGCTGTAAGTCCAGTTAACGATGTTTTGCGAAAGGATTGTTCCGTTCGGGATAATGATATCAGCGCCGTCGGCCGTACTCAGCGTACTTGAACGCAATCCAATTTCCTTTACTTTTCCAGCCAATCCGCTCACTTCTATTTCATCGCCTATCTGCAACGAACCATCAAAAATGAGGATAATACCCGACACAAAGTTATTTACGATCCCTTGTAAACCCATACCAATACCAATGCCCAAAGCTCCAAGTAAGAAGGTGAGTTTGTCAATCGGCAATCCCGAAGCAGCGATGGCTAAAAGGTAACCGCCGATCAACACAAGTAGACGTGTAACAAGCAGCCGCGAGTGCTGCCCTTTGGTGACAATCGTTGTATCTTCCCCTTCGGAACCTGTCTCTCCAAGGAAGAAGCTCAGCAGTCTTTGCAAAATATGTGCGGCCCAGATAATGCCGATAAATAATATCACACTCACCCATTGAAAGGAGATGCTACCGATAGTTCTTGTGCTGGTTAGTGCGTCAGTAACTGCAGCAATAATCCAATGATAAATGTTTAAATTCGATGTAAGCATGATCAGCCAAAGTATAACGGCAACCAGAATCAGCGGCATCTTGATTTTATGCACCACAATATTGATATCGAATGGCTTGTCATTGTCTTTATTTAACCGGCTGCTCTGCAGCTGGAGCAAAACAATTTCGATGATTACATCCACAAACACCGTTAAAACAACCGCCTGGGTAACAGCAAAAATGGCGGCGATGCCAACAATCCCTGAAAGCGAGAATCGTCCGTAGAGATTAAACAAAATGGAAATACCCGACAACAGAATAGTGGTAAATGCTGCCCATTTTAATAAACGGAAATAAGGCATTTGCTTGTGAAGCGACCGGTAGAAACGGCAGGTGAACACAATGATACCTGAATGTATAGCCAACAGCAGAACCCTTTCGGCAAAAGTAGGTTCAATGAACAAATAAGCAAGTACATCGGCGACAAACAATGCCATCAATGTCAGCCAGTTAAACAGAAAGATGCGGTTGCCTCTTCTGAAAAAAATTACTGTTGACGCTATCAGCAAAAACACATATACAATTGAAATATAAGAAGTAGGAGCATAAGCATCGAAGAATGGCATCAGGCACAGCAATAATACAATCAGTGAAAGCACGGGATAGTTATTCAGGTAATGAAGGTGCAAATAGCTGAAAGCCTCCTTTTCTTCCACAAACTTTCTCAGCAGTTTTCGTTTTAAATATAGCCAGGTGAAAAGCAGAATCCCTAAGATAAGGACAATTTTCCGTTCTCCCGATGTCTGACTGATGTAATATCCTATTGCATTTTGTTCGCTTTCAAATATGCTTATTTGTTTTCTTGCCGATGGTTTGGCAGGAGGCACAACAAATTCCTTTCCCCACAAATTATTTACTTCATGGCCGAATAGTACCGGTATTGCCCTGTCCATTTTGGCATCCTGCATATTCAGCATATTCGACAAATTATACGAATTGTCCGACAACCGTACATTCATCGCATTCAGCGTATCGACATTGGCTTTGGTAATACTGTCTGTCCTGGTATATCTCTTTTCAAGACGGATCAACCTTTGATCAAAATTCGCACGTAAAGTCTTGTTGGAATACAATCTTCTGAATACGGAATCCTTCAGCACAACATTGAGGTGCAGTTTCGCACGATAGACTTTTTGATGCAACACGTCAAGCTGGGCTTGAATCACATCGGTTTCCTCATCGAGTCTGGCTGTAAACGTCTGGTATAGAAATTGGTTTTTAATATTGAAGACCGTATTTCGGCCTCGCATATTTTGACGGATCAGCTTTACGTCATCCGTCATCTTACTTATTCTTCGCGATATCTTTACCACATTAAAACCCAGTTTGGCGCTATCACCAATTGTGATCAGGTTATCATTCACACGTTCAATAGCGAGTGTATAATCGCTCATTGTAAGTGTATCGGGCGCCACCATCATTTTCCGATGCAACAACCTTGTTGTATCTCCTTTTGTTTTCACACTATCCGAAAGCAACGTAGAGCGAAGTTTCTGAACGCTGGTATCCGCTTCTGATTTCACACTGTCGGTCAGCATCATTTTCTGATGCAACAGGCTCGTTGTATCCAACGTCTGTCTCTTTCTGTCGCTACGATTGGATGACGGATTCGGTACAGATTGGGCAAAAACGCCGATTCCCATTAGAAGAAGACTATATACAATGACCAATCGTTTCATAAATCCTGTTTTAATAAATAACGAACCAAACAAAAATATCCATGCAGCCTTACAAGCCAAGCATGGTTCCTGTATCAAAGTGCGAAGTTAAGGACTTTTATGGATTGGTTCAATTGGGGTGTAAATAATAACCTGTGACGTTCGTTTCAATGCCTTCAAGGCTCTTAAAACGCTAGGAATATTAGGTGGTTGAGGGTCTGACAGGCGCAAAATTACAAATTACTTTCACTTACTTTCCGACGATGGGAAGCTATATATATCCCAAATCTCAGCATCAGAAACCGGATAAATGAAAACCGCCAGGTATATTCCCGAAGATTGGTTCCGCACGAATCGCATTTTGTTGAATACCACGAAAAGCTGGCATTACATTGAGGGCATTTCCACCTGTACTGCTGATCCCAAAGCCACTGGTCAACGCCAACAGCTTTAATTGACTCCATATTAAGATGATTATCTTTCACATGCGGCAATATTGAAGCATTCTTTTGCGATGACCAGATTTCATCACAAGGATAATCTGTACAATCGATACAATGTGCCACATTTCGGCTGATCGCACATTCGCGTTTCTTACAGACACTGCAGTTCACAAACAGCTGACCACTTTTGCAGCCGTGACATTCCTGTTTAAATGGAATACTGTGATCATATTTCAGTCCCAATCCCTTATGCAGCGACTTTACTGTCTTTTCGTTCCAAACCGAAGCAAGCCGTTGCTTTTTCCCGGTTTTGTAAGTCATCATGATATCACAGGCGCCACAGTAAATACCGCAGTAAGAGTCAAAATTAAAATCAACCTTATTTGTTTCCATGATCAGTTGGTTTTGACATTGTTATCCAAAATTAATTAACACTGCTGATTAATCCAAATTTACGGGGAGGTGCTTACCTGACTTTGTTTTGGTATTGATGTTTCTGTTTTGTAGGTTTGAATAAAATTTAACCAATTATAAATATCCTGATGAAGATCGCAATATTAATAATCGCCCTGACCCTGGCACTTTCGAATTCTGGTTTCAGCCAAAATACTTTATACCTGAAAAACGGTGATAAAATGAGCGGGAAACTTGAAGGATTTAAGAATGATACGATCCTTTTCAATATCCTGGGGAACAAACTTAAATTCAAAACAGCCGATATTATATCTGTTTTTTTTAATGAGAAAGATGCCTCAATTGAGCCGGTAAAGGCAATGATATCTACCGAAATTAACCCATCGAAAATGGGTAAAATATCGGGAGTTGTAACCTACCTGACACGCTTCGAATTTAAACCTGATGTTGTTTCTGATGTTTATTTTGCAGACAGTACAAATCTAAAGGACTTTAATTACGCGACACTCGATACTTTTTACAACTACATTGTCTATAAAAACTACATAAGAACCTGGACGGCACGTCCCTCGAATAAATTAATTGCGAATATTTACGATGAGGGCGAAAAATACAATTTTGACAAAGCAAGTTTTAAGTTGCTGGATAAAAGGGCAACCGTGAATATTGCCAAATTAGTAGATCCCAATAACAGTTCGAAAGCCGTTGTTGACGGAAGTGGAAAATATTCGGCAAATATCAGACCAGGAATATACTATGTTCTTTTTAAATCACGGAACAGCACCCGGTTAGATAAATTTGAAACTGCCGAACAGTTTAAATGCTACAAGGTAAATATTAGCGAGGGTGAAAATGTTACAATGAGTTACGCTTTCGGATTTGAATATAAATAATCAGGCAATTGACGGAATCAGGATCTGCCCCTCGTTGCAAGTGAGCTGCATCGCGGAGCAATCTTTAACGAACCTGAAGTAAACCTATTAAGTGTTTATTTATCCCAATATTTTTGAGATCAGATCGGAATGTAAACTTATTTTCATAAAAGCAGCAACTCCCAGGATGATGCCGATGAGAGCGACAGAGCCCGAAAAATACAACAACCATTTCTTTTGTGTCAATGAGGTAATTCCTAACATTGCAATGGAGATTGTAAGCAGCGCATCTGTCATATCAAACTGATCGTCAAACAAGTTAATGTCATCATACTGTTTTTGATATCCCTTTGCTTCTGCGCTGATTTCAGTTTTTTCTTTTTCGTAACGTGCAATCTGCTCTTCATATGTTTTGATCATTGCCATGGCTTCGGGTTTATTTTCAACCTTTAACAGCTCAAGTGATTTCTCCGTAATTGATTGCTTCGTGCTCTTTGCCTGAAAATAAGTCCATGCGTCAATCGCATTTGCCTGCGCCTGCGACATCGCCTGGACAATGTTTCCATCTTTCACGTTACAAAGCGCCATAAAAGTGGCCGTGATGGCTACAATGATAGCAACTCGCGAATTAATCTTATTCCTGTCCGACTGTTCCATTGTCTCCTGAATGGTTTCTGCTATATCTGCCATACCGATGCGTTGTTAAATTGTTTGTAAAAATTGTT
This sequence comes from Mariniphaga sp., assembly GCA_025355585.1. Lineage (GTDB taxonomy): Bacteria > Bacteroidota > Bacteroidia > Bacteroidales > Prolixibacteraceae > JAAFHB01. Next base: position 19,513 of record JANXZJ010000037.1, read on the forward strand.
GCTCATGTAAAAACTGCTTATTCTACGTTTGCCGCATAAGAAATGTTTAACGTTTAACATACCATATTCCTATATTCACAGTGAAGGCTCAACACCGGAATGATGAATAAAGCGTGCAGGATTTGTGCCGTCGGTTGGCATTCCACTCTTCAAATCACTGTCATTTGCGCTGTACCTGATTTACCTCGGCAAACGGGCTGATATTCCAAACGAAATAAATCTGTTTGAAGCAAGGCTCATTGTGGGTGATCCAACGGCCAGGTCGACTGCAAAGTTGTTTTTAAAGGCATAAATAAAACCAAAGTCCATGCTGTTTGAGGAACTGGTTTGAGGGGCAAAATTGCCAAAATATTCGGCAAAAGAACTAAACCGGTCTGTTACATTGTAATTTGCCTCAAGGGTGGCAAGGTAACTAATAGGTAATTAGCAGTTTTGGGATAATCAATCATTGATAAGTTGTTGTTATTAACGACAAAAAGCAACCAACACGTAACAATAGAAGAGGCTGGCGGCAAATAAATAATGGATTGCTAATTATCTTGCGGGATTAAAAAAAGTTCAGTTAACATTGGCAACCATTCCCTGTTGAGGATTGTTATCCTGAAAAAAGTACGGCACTGCAACGCTGTAAATCTTTCAAATTATTTAAAATGAAGATATTACTTCTCGAAGATGATTTTAAACTCTCATCCGAAATAAAGGTTTTTCTGCAGGAAAAGCATTTCGATTGTGATGCAGTGTACGATGGAAATCTGTTTCTCAGGCAATTCGCCAATGCTGCTTATGATCTGTTTATTCTTGATATCAATGTGCCGGGAGTCAACGGTTTGGAGGTCTGCTCGCTAATCCGGCAGTCGGATAAGGCAACGCCGATTATCATGCTAACCGCCTTTGGCCAGATTGAAGATAAAGTGGAAGCTTTCAATAACGGTGCAGACGATTATCTTGTAAAACCTTTTCATTTTGATGAGTTGTACATTCGTATCAATTCCCTGATGCGACGGAATCAAAATCCGCAGCAATCCGACGAAATCATCACAATTGAAGACCTTCAGATTAATATCTCTGATCTAAAAGTAACACGCGGTGGGACTGAGATATATCTTACACCGAAAGAATATCAATTACTTTTGCTTCTTGCAAAATCAAAAGGTAAACCCGTTTCGAAACAGTCAATTTCCGATATTGTGTGGGACCTGAATTTCGAAACAGGAACAAATACAATTGAAGTGTACATCAATTTCCTGCGTAAAAAAATTGATAAGAACTTCGATGTTAAGCTTATTCATACGCGGCCCGGGTTTGGTTATTACCTAAAATCAGAGGAATGATCAGTTTAAAACAACGCTTTACAATCAATTTCAGTATTTTGCTTTCTGTAATCCTGGCGGTTGTCTTAACGATGATCTATTCGATCTTTTCACAATACCGAAGGACTGAATTCAAGTTGCGGCTTGAAGAGAAAGCCCTTTCCACGTCTGCGTTGCTTGCCGATTTAAATGTTTCGAAGCAGGATGCGCTGGAGATTCTCGATCAGAATTCAGTCGATAAGCTCTATAACAATCGAATCGTGGTTTTCGACAACGACCTGAATCTTATTTACAGTAGTGTAAGTGGTGCCACCCAGATTCCTTCAGAAGAAGATCTGCAAATCTTGAAAACAAAAGGGTCGTTTTTCTTTTCTGACAATAAAATCGGCAGGTATGGAATGGCCCGTAAGTTGCAAGCGAATAAGGTATTGTATGTATTGGTTACTGCCGAAGATAAATCGGGCCAGCGACTTCTGTGGTTTCTGGGCTATTTGTTGCTCGGCGCTTTTATTGTTGGAACTGGCTCTGTGATTATTTTAGCACGTTCGCTGAGCGGCAGAATTTTACTCCCTTTAAAGCAGATTCAGGAGCGGATCACCAATATCTCAGAGAAACGACTTCATATCCGGCTCGAAGAGAAGCGGAATAATGACGAGATGGATAAACTAGCACGTGCTTTTAACGACATGATGGACAGGATCGATTCGTCCTATAAACAGCAGAAAGAGTTTACTGACAATGCTTCGCACGAACTGCGAACCCCAGTTACACGCATCATCATGCAGATTCAAAACCTGATCTCGCTTGAGCCACACAGTGATAAGACGAAGCAATACCTTAACAGTATGATGATGGATTCGAACCAGATTGCCGATACTATTTCGTCGTTATTGATCCTTTCCAGAATCGATTCCGGTAAAATTTCAGAATTTTTTCCTCCCTGCCGTTTGGACGAAATAATCTTCGACGCGACTCAGTTTATATCCAAGGCTTATCCCGACGTGCGGATTCTTTTCAATATCGAAAATCATAGTGAAAACGACATTGATATTGAGGTAAAAGGTGATTCTAACCTGCTGAAAATAGTGTTTATCAATCTTTTCAAAAACGCCTATTTGTATTCGTCTGATAAGTTGATCAATGTATCCTTAATTCAGGAGAAGGAGGATCTGAAGGTGGTAATTACAAATAATGGAGAAGTGATTTCCCCGGACGACCGTGAAAATTTGTTTAAAGCGTTTGCCCGGGGCAAAAACTCCAAAAACATCCAGGGTACAGGATTGGGCCTTCGGATAACAGAACGCATTCTTAATCATCATAATGCACAGATTAAATATGAGGCATTAAATGATAATTTAAACAGCTTTACAGTCTTATTTAAATTTTAAGGTTTTTTTAAGGTCGATTTTAAGGCCGCTTTAAGGTCGGTGTTGTAATCTTTGTAAATACTTAGATTACAATGAAAAATACCGTTATCCTATTTTTTCTGTTCTTGGCAGTGAGTTCCTTTGCTCAGCAGGAAACAGCTTTAACACTCAAACAAAGCGAAACACTTTTTCTGAAAAACAACCTGGAATTGCTGGCTGCAAGTTTCAATGTTGACGCAGCACAGGCGTCCATTATCCAGGCGCGTATCTGGGAAAATCCCAACTTCTCTTTATACCTCAATGCCTACAATCCGGAGCAAAAGAAATATTTCGACATCGGAACAGACGGTCAAAAAGCTGCAAATCTTGATCAATTAATCCATTTAGGTGGCAAAAAGCGCAACGAGGTAGCGATTGCCAGCGGAAATGCCGAATTAGCCAGTCTTGAATTTGCAGATTTATCCCGGAACCTTAAACTACAACTTCGGCAGACCTATTTTAGCCTGTACTATCAAAATATGTCGTACAAGGCTATCCTTAAGCAGCTTTCGAACCTTGATTCGTTGATTGTTTCCTATCAGACGCAGGTTCAAAAAGGTAACTTACCCATGAAAGATTTGGTACGGTTACAATCGTTAAACCTGAGTCTACAGAATCAGAAATCGCAGTTATACGAAAATATCGTCGACTTTCAGAGCAATCTTGCGCTGATAACGGGAATATCTGCCACCATCATTCCTTCACCTTCCGATAGCGAAATATTTGTTTATCAGACCAGCAGGGTTTTTCAACCCGACGAGCTCAACCGTCTGGCATTGGAGAACCGTACCGATTTGAAGATTTCCCAAAAGCAGGTTGATGTTTCGGATTTGAATATAAAATTACAGAAGTCGTTGGCGATCCCTGATGTAACGGTTGGTGCCGCCTGGGACCAGCGGGGTGGTGTATTTAAAAATCAGGTTGGGTTGAATATTGGTATCCCGCTACCACTCTGGAACCGGAATCAGGGAAACATTAAAATTGCAAAAGCGCAATTCAATGAAGCTACAGCGCAACGAACGCTTCAAAGTACTAAAGTCACTTCCGAGGTGCAGCTGTCGATAAAAAAGTGGCAGGAAGCAACCGAAAACTACCAGCTTCTTACAAAAAGTTCATTACAGAACCTTGAAGATGTTCAGAATGGCATCTATAAGAATTTCAAGAACGGTAATCTTTCCCTGATTGAATTTACGGATTTTATGGAAAGCTACCATTCGACCTTAATGCAGTATTACCAATTTGCTCAGAATCTGGTAAATGCCTGCGAACAGATAAACTATACCACCAATTCAAAAATATTTTAATTCAACGGTCAATCATAAATCATATAACAATGAGAAACTTAATTATAGCGCTTTTAATCCTATCCGGTACTTTTATTTTTTCATGTAAAAGCCATACCAGTAATGCGAACCCTGATTCAAAAACATTTGTTTTGAGTGACACGATGCTTCGTACGACCACATTTGCAAAAGCAGTTCAGAAACCGTTGAAAAACGAACTGGAGTTTTATGGTAAAATTACGGCAGACAACAACAAACTGATTGAAATATACCCGGTTGTAGGAGGTAGTGTCACGAAGGTTTATGTCGAATTAGGTGACTATGTCAAAAAGGGTCAACTGCTAGCCACCATCCGGAGTACAGAAGTGGCAGGGTTTGAAAAGGAATTAAATGATGCTCAGAGCGACGTGGTTGTGTCGAAAAACAATCTCAAAGCGGCACAGGAGATGTTTGAGGGGAAACTGAATACCGAGCGTGAAGTTCTGACGGCTAAAAGTGAACTTGAGAAATCTGAATCTCAGTTAAACAGAATTCGGGAAACGTATAAAATATATAGCCTGAAACCTAATTCGGTTTATGAGGTGCGGTCGCCAATTAGCGGTTTTATCCTTCAAAAAGTCATCAACGAGGACATGCTTTTACGTAATGATCACACGAACAATATTTTTGATGTGGCCCAGATCGACGAAGTCTGGGCGATTGCCAATGTAAGTGAGGCCGACATTCAACAAATCGAACTTGGATATGATGCCGAAGTGTCGACATTCAGTTACCAGGGAAAAGTGTTTCATGGAAAAATCGATAAGATATTTAATATCATCGATCCTGATACCAAGTCTATGCAGGTTCGGATAAAGCTCGCCAACCCTGATTTTCTGCTTAAACCCGAAATGAAAGCGACCGTAAAGATCAGCAATACGCTCAGGGAGAAAATGGTGGCTGTACCTTCCACTTCTGTTATTTTCGACAAAAGCCGCAATTTTGTGATGACTTATAAAGACCGTTTCAACATCGAAACCCGTAAGGTTGAAGTTTACCGTCAGGTGGGAGATCTAACCTACATAAGTTCAGGTCTCAAAGAAGGTGAAAATGTAATTACCCATAACCAACTTCTTATTTACGACGCTCTAAACGACTAAGCAATGAACAAATTTATTAAGAATATCATAGCATTCTCACTGAAAAACAGGATGTTCACCTTTTTATGGGTTGGCATTTTAGTGATCGCCGGAGTTATTGCTTTCAGGCAAATGCCGATTGAGGCTTTCCCCGATGTCACCAATACACAAATCGTCGTAATTTCACAATGGAATGGCCGTAGCGCTGAAGAGGTTGAACGTTTTGTGACGACACCTATCGAAATTGCAATGAACTCGGTTCAGCGCAAAACAAGTGTTCGAAGTACAACCATGTTTGGACTTTCAGTCATAAAAATCATTTTTGAAGATGATGTTGAGGATTTCTTTGCCCGGCAACAAGTAAACAACCAGCTTCGTAATATTCAACTACCTGAAGGTGTAGATCCTGATGTTCAGCCACCCTACGGACCAACAGGTGAGATTTTCCGCTATATCTTAAAAAGCGATAAGCGTGATACGCGTGATTTATTAACCATTCAAAACTGGGTGATTGACCGGCAAATACGGGCCGTTCCGGGAGTTGCCGATCTGAATGCTTTTGGCGGACAGGAAAAAGTGTACGAAATAAGTGTGGACCCGAACCGCCTTGCCAGTTACGATATTACACCGATGGAAGTGTATGACGCTGTGAGCAAAAGCAATCTCGATGTGGGTGGCGATGTGATCGAAAAAAACGGCCAGGCATATGTTGTCCGTGGCCTCGGACTGCTTCAATCAACCAGGGATATTGAAAACATCATTGTGAAGTATGCCAACGGAAACCCTATTCTGGTAAAGCACATTGCAAAAGTGGCTGAAAGCTCATTGCCGCGTGTCGGCCAGACCGGGCTTGATGGCAACGATGATGTAGTTGAAGGGATCATCGTAATGCGGAAAGGCGAGAATCCCCACGAAGTACTAGGCCGCATAAAGGATAAAATAAACGAATTAAATACGAGAATATTACCGTCAGATGTAAAGATGGAAACCTTTTACGACCGGGATGTGCTGATGGATTATACCACCCATACTGTTTTACACAACGTTCTGGAAGGTATTATTTTAGTTACTGTTATCGTGTTCCTTTTTATGGCAAACTGGCGGACAACCGTAATCGTTTCGGCAATTGTTCCGCTTTCGCTGATGTTTGCATTTCTGATGCTCCGGCTAAAAGGAATGACCGCCAATTTATTATCGCTTGGTGCAGTTGACTTCGGAATCATCATCGATGGAGCCGTTGTAATGGTGGAAGGACTATTTGTGACACTCGATCATTTGCGGACCAAAGTAGGCGATGAGAAGTTCAATAAACTGGCAAAGGGAAGTATCATTAAGAAAAACGGTGCCGAGTTGGGCAAGGCTATTTTCTTTTCCAAACTCATCATCATCATCGCATTGATTCCTATCTTTTCATTTGAGAAGGTTGAGGGAAAAATGTTTTCGCCGCTTGCCTATACTTTGGGATTTGCATTGCTTGGTGCTTTGATTTTCACATTAACGCTTGTGCCTGTTTTGTCACATGTATTACTAAATAAGGATGTTAAAGAGAAGAATAATTTCTTTGTGAAATTCTGGAACCGGATTGTTGAACGGTCTTTTACATGGACTTTCACACATAAAAGAATCAGTCTATCGGTCGCTTTAGGCGTTATGATACTAACATTTTTGTCGACTAAATTCCTTGGAAGCGAATTTATGCCGCAGCTCAACGAGGGAGCATTATGGGTGGAAGCGAAATATCCGATGAGTCAGAGTCTGGACGAAACCGTTAAGCGCGTTACTGAATTGAGAAAAGTGCTGAATGGATTTGAGGAAGTGAATGGTGTCCTCTCGCAAACAGGACGAAGCAATGACGGAACTGATCCCAGTGGTTTTTACTACGTCCAAATGCAGGTAAATCTTAAACCGCGCGAGGAATGGAAAAGTAAAATCTCCTACGATGAACTTGTAGATCGAATGGATAAGAAACTTCAAAATTACCAGGGGATAATATTCAATTATTCGCAGCCTATCATTGACAATGTAGCTGAGGCTGTTGCAGGATTCAATGCCGATAACGGGGTAAAGATTTATGGTGACGACCTCGATAAACTCGATGCAATTGCCAACCAGGTTGTTGAAAAAATGCAGGATGTTAAGGGAATTCGCGACCTCGGTGTTATGCGTAACCTTGGACAGCCCGAAATCAGCGTTATTCTGGATAAAGAAAAAATGGCGGCTTTTGGTGTTACACCCACCGATGCCCAAACGGTTCTTGAAATGGCTTTTGGTGGAAAAACGGCTACCGAAAAATACGAAGGTGAACGGAAATTTGACATTCGAATTCGCTATGACAAGAAATACCGCAAAGACGAAAATGACATTGCCAATTTGAAAGTCCCAACCCTTAATGGTACGAAAGTTCCGTTAAAGCAGGTCTGCACGATCCGCACGATAACCGGACCTGCATTTGTTTACCGCGACAATACGAAGAGATTTATTGGCGTGAAATTCTCTGTCCGCGACCGCGATTTGGGAAGTACAGTGAAAGAAGCCCAATCTCGTGTAAATCAGCTTAAATTACCTGAAGGATATACCATTGGCTGGGCAGGTGAATTCGAAAACCAGGTTCGTGCAACTGACCGGTTAATGAAAGTTGTTCCGATAAGCCTTGTTGCGATCTTCCTGCTTCTGTTCATCATGTTCGGAAATATAAAGGATGCTTCACTGGTAATTGCCAACGTTCCTTTTGCGTTGATAGGTGGAATCCTGGCGTTGCATCTGACGGGAATAAACTTTGGAATATCAGCGGGTGTTGGATTTATCGCACTCTTTGGTATTTGTATTCAAAACGGTGTTATTTTAATCTCTGAGTTTCATAAGAACATTCGAACCGGGCTTGCATTGAATTCCTCGATTCTCGAGGCCGTAAAAGTAAGAACACGACCAGTGATAATGACGGCGCTGATGGCTTCAATCGGATTAATGCCAGCAGCCTTATCGACAGGTATTGGTTCAGAAAGCCAAAAACCATTGGCAGTTGTGATTATTGGCGGTTTGATTACTGCCACTATTCTGACCTTGCTTATTTTCCCGATTATTTTCTGGATTTTCAACAGGATTAAGCATGAAGCTATTGAATAACGGTATCTTCGGCTATATGGGTTTTTAATAGATTTTCAAGATGATCAGCTTTCTCCGCCCCGGGTATACATTTTATGGGATAAATTTGTATATCCGGAGAAAGGTCAAAGTGTTTCGATTGTCAGCTATGAAAATTAATTTTCAGGTTTAATCTCCCAAATGCCTGTGGTTTTGATTTCTACTTCAAACGAACAGTCAATGGAAGCTGTATTAAATGAATTACCGGTTGTATATAACCTTCACATTACATGGGAATATTACATTTTCATAGCCTAATTTGGATCAGATAGAGTAGGTTATTCCGCTTGTACAAAAGAAGAAAGACCTATGACAGTTGAATTGTTGTTTCCATCCTACATGATTGTGGGCGTTACGTTGTCTCTTCGCTGTCCCTTTGTACATTATTTCTTTTAATGCCACTCTCAATGTAAGTAATAGAAAAGACAAAATGTTGTATTTCAATATTTCAAATTTGAGACGATGAAAAGTCTTTTTTGCCACAAAAACACAAAATTTCACCAAAGATAAAGTGTTAAATATGAGCTTTGGTGGATTTTTGTGACTTGGAGATTTAGTGGCATTCTTATTTGTTATTTTTCAGGAGATATTATGTATGAAAATATGACATCTATTTATTCTAATTACTTAGATCCTATATTGACTGACTATTTTCTTCCTGAGAAATACATCATCTTTCCAGATGCCGGTTGTCGTACCGTCAATTCCGTTTGATTTAAAAGTGAATTTTCCGTCGTCGTGTTTTTTGCCTTCATTCCATGAACATTCGATCTGTAATACGAACATTTCCTTTTTGTTACCTACCTTGAGACAAAGTCGCGTAAAGTTAAAGATCGCAAAGGAATAAATACAACATTATATATTGGCAATTATTTATATCATCAAAATGATGAATAAAGTGCTGGATTTTAGTGCCATTGAATCACATTCCTATTCCTCTCCTATGACCATTGTCATTTGTGCTCATAAGGTGAAATACCTGCTTCACCTTGGCAAACGGGCTGATATTCCAAACGAAATAAACCTGTTTGAAGCAAGGCTCATTGTGGGTGATCCAACGGCCAGGTCGACTGCAAAGTTGTTTTTAAAGGCATAAATAAAACCAAAGTCCATGCCGTTTGAGGAACTGGTTTGAGGGGCATAATTGCCAAAATATTCGACAAAAGAACTAAACCGATCTGTTACATTATAATTGACTTCGAGTGTCGCCAAATAACTGATATCCGTTGATTCCTGGTCACGGTTAATTCCAAGGTTGGAGTAAATCTTCATTTTCGGTGTCAGATCATGCCGTCCGGCAAAAGTAAAAGTGTATCCCAAATGGTCTCCTTTAAATGCGGGACTAATCGTAATGGGTAAACGAAAATAAGATACCAGCGTAATTTTAGGCAATAACCCTTTCTGCACACACAACTGGTTTTTAAAGCTTATCGTGGGCGGTCTGAACCCTGAAGTTTTGCTGCTGTCGTTTGCCAGGGAATATTGGTTCAGCAACCGTACTTCAAAATGTCTTGTGACACCGAATCGTATCAGTGTTACGTTATCAAAGCCGGTTGTTACTTCATCGAACTTCGAATATTGCAGACCCGTTTCAAGCTGGATCAGGTTTTTCTCAACAATATGGGTGCCGTCACTTTGATCGGGCCGGTCAGTATTTATCACATTCTGCGCAGATAATCCATAGCTGCAGATGAAGATGATTCCTGCAAAGAGTATATTTTTTCTCATCTGTTAATATTCAACCTGTATTACGAACAGTACCTTTTTGTTATCTATCAACAAAGTGAAAGTATTATTGTTCGCTTTAAAACCCAGCTGTTTTATATTAAGATAACAGATGACGATCTCAGTTGGCAGCATCAGGACAAACGATACCGATTCATTTAAACTTTTAGTCATAGAATGAGAAAGCCCCCGGGTATAATACCTGAGGGCTTCCATTTATTGCCTAAAATTTTATTTCTTTTTCTTTGTTTGTACTGTTTTGCCACCGCCTTTTGCAGCATCCAGCTTTGCCTGGGCAGCATCTAATGTTTCCTGTGCTCTTTTAACGGCATCGCGTGAAGTTTTCTGGGTCGATTTGCCCCTGGTTTTGTTGTTTTCACCGGTTGTTATTTTCTTTTGAGCATCTCTTTCTTTTGTGGCCATCTCCTTCACATCGGCTCTATACTGGGTATCAATACCTTTTAATTCCTTCCTGGCTTCGGCAACTTCGGTTTTATCTTTCGATTTCAATTGTTTATCCAATGCTTTCACCTTCGCCTTGTATCCTTTTTCCCTGACGCTCTTTTCAGATTCTGCTTGTTTCAGTTCAGCTTTGCCTTGTTTCACCATTTCAGGACCGACATTCACCAACGAATCGGCAGTAGCCGCCCTTTTTTCAGCTTTGTCCAATGAAACTTTGGCAGTTCCAACAGTTGTTTCCAACCGTTTTAAATCAGCTGCTTTTTTACTCTCGGCAGTTTGAGGTTGCGTTTGAGCAAAAGAAGGATGTAAACTGCAAACCGCGATCATCACTAAAAGGACCAGTTTTATTTTATTCATTTTAAATACATTGCATTTCTGCAGATTCGGAACTGTTTTCATAACATCAGATTTTAAACAATATTTAAACATAAGTTTCAATTCAAAGCAAAGTTATGATTTATGCAATCAAATTGCAGTTGTTCAGGTAAAAATTATTTGATGTGGGTCCAATAAAAACAATGCCCAGATTACAACCGGATTGCAAATCTTTATCCGGACATTATTTGAAAAATTTACCCTCCTGCCATTTTGCAGGATTATCGGTAATATAATCGGCAATTCGTTCGTATTCCTCCATTGACCGGATAATGTGTTCGTAATAATTGCGTTGCCACAATTTACGATCGAATCATTTCCAACCGTATTGTTTCACCCCACGGATATATTCATTGGTGGTCATTGTTTTGAACCAATCCACCAAATTACAAACGGTTGCATTGTATTTTTTATTGTGCAACCCGTATTTTTCATCGTTCGTTTCCCCATGTTTAATATCGTTTTGTTGATCATATTCGGAAATGATCGGATGTGCATTGATGTCGATGGAAGGATGTGTGTCGATTATTGGACGCCCACGTAGGGGCGCCCCTACGTGGGCGTCCAATTGCAAACCGTTATCCGTTTTCAAACCATTATCCGTTTGTGAACCATTATCCGTTTGTGAACCGGTGCCCATATTTTCGATAATGCAATGAAAATGATTTGGCATGATCACCATTTCGTGACACCGTTTAACGGGATATTTATTTCCCAATTCACGATACCATCGTTCCGCCATTTTACCCGCATCATTCAATATCATTTGTTTGCATCCATTTATGATGGGTTTTGAATTTGGGCATCCGTTTATGTCGGATTCAGATTCAAGACATCCACGCAGGGATGCCCCTACGACGATATCCCCAAACAAACATTCCCTGTTCTGCACACAAATGGTAATAAAATACAATCCCTCCTGCGAATAATCGTATCCTTTCAGGCGGATGGAACGACGATGATGGTTTTCGGGATGATAGGGCATCGGTTTTAAAATTGCATGCGTTAATAATTTATGGAATTCATTGCCTTCTGATCAACATTTGATGGAGATCGTCAGATGAAGTCTTATCTGGTTCTAATTGAATTACAAACCATGGCATTACAACAACAAAAAAACCCCGTCAGGTATCCGGAACCTTTCAGGGCTTACATAAGTGACATTGTAGTTGCACAATTTCAGTCACTAACGCATATAAAATGTTGTCCAGTGTTACGCGCCTGCTCACCGGTCTGAAGCAATTCGTGATTCACAACGCGCAAAAAGAACAATACCTGTTCTAAAATGATTTTTACTTCCAGAAAATAATACCTGTTCGTTTAGCCTTTTCTATAAACGACCGATTTTTTTTTCATCATGTAACCGGCAATATTGAGCAAAAATCCGATCATCGTTAATCCTCCTGCTAACATATTAACCTGGCTGGAAGGATATTCGACAACCATATAAATAACACCTGCCAAAACGATAAGACTGATAATGTAAAATAAAATACTTGCCTTCATATTATTAGGTTTTAAAATAGTTGAATAGTTACAATTGATAAACTATTTATAAACAAGTCAATGATTCGGGACTATTTATTTTTTGTATGTAGTTGTTATTGTTTGTTAATTTTTGTAAAAATACATATTATTTCAATATTCCAAACAATAAAAAATATTTCTTTTTGAGATCAGATTTTACAAAAAATCATGCTTATCCGGAACCATTTAGTGATCAAAATAAACAGATTTCATCTTTAAGGTCTTCTGAAAAATAACAAATAAGAATGCCACCAAATCACCGGGTCACCCATGCACATAAATAACCTGAGTTCGATATAAGTATTGGTTTAATGTTATGGGAATAAAGTGTTTTTAGGCTTTATCCTGCATCAGACCCTGGTTAAGACTTTAACACCGTTGTGTTTGTGATTTGGTGGCAAAAAAGATTCTTTTTATACTCTCTGTCCTGTTTTAAAATTGCTTACTCACGATTTCAATTAAATCTGCAATACGGTTGGAGTATCCCGATTCGTTATCGTACCATCCGAATACCTTTATGTTTGCACCGATGACCATTGTTAATTCACTGTCGAATAAACATGAGGAAGGATCGCCGACGATGTCGGCCGAGACCAGCATTTCATCCGAATACTTCAGATATCCTTTTAAGGGTCCACTGGCTGCTGCCATTTTAAAAGCGGTATTTATTTCATCCTTTGTTGCCTGTTTGGTGAGCATGGCCGTGAAATCGGTAATTGAACCAACAGGAACAGGTACTCTTAACGAATATCCATTCAGTTTCCCTTTTACGGAAGGGATCACCAAACCCATCGCTTTTGCAGCGCCTGTGCTTGTCGGTATGATTGAAACAGCCGCCGAACGTGCCCTTCTTAAATCACGATGTGGCGCATCCTGCAATTTCTGGTCGGCGGTATAAGCGTGTATCGTCGTCATAAAACCGCTTTCGATCCCAAAACTATCTTCGAGGACTTTTACCATCGTAGCAAGACAATTGGTCGTGCACGAAGCATTTGAGATAACCGTCTCGCTTCCATCCAGTGTGCCGTCGTTCACACCAGGTACGATTGTCTTTAAATCTCCGGTGGCAGGTGCTGAAATGATTACTTTGCGGGCTCCTGCTTTAATGTGCGCCCCGGCGTTTTCCTTGTCGTTAAATAAACCCGTCGATTCGAGTACAATGTCGACACCTAAATCTTTCCACGGTAAATCAGCCGGGTTTTTGATGGCATACGCGCGTATCTTTTTGCCATTAATAAGGAGGTTTTCGCTGTCGTACGAGACCTCACCTTCAAAAGCGCCATGAGATGAATCGTGTTTAAACAGGTGCGCGAGTGTTTTGGTGTCTGTCAGGTCATTGATGGCCACCACTTCCAAACCATTTTTCTTTAACAATGCGCGGAAGGAAATTCTGCCGATTCTTCCGAAACCATTGATTGCTAATTTTTTCATACAAATTCCTTTTTTAAATAATGAATCGTTATAATCATCGTAAAGATCGTAGGGATTTATACTTCAAAAAATGGAAAAAGTTAACCATCTGACGGATATTTTTCTTCCTATTCTTTATTTTGCAGCTTGCAACGGTGTGACGGACAAGGGAGATGTCGGAAAATCGGGGTGAATGGACAAAGTTGTAAAGAAGATGGTTTGCAAGATAATGATTTAAAAAACCTTATTCTCCTTATTTAAAACGCCTGACGATCTGAAATTACACAACAATCCCTGTCAGGGTTCGGAACCATGACAGGGATTATAACAATATGAATAACTGCTTTATCGCCTCTTAACCTACTTACCCACGAGTGTTTTATCAACGACATGAATAATTATTAAAGCAGAAGCATATGCCTTTGTATAGCGGTAGGTGATGATATAATCGTAATCTTTCTCGGCATATCCATCAACCGCTCCGCCATCGTCTTGTGTGCTGATCATTTTATCGAATGCAGGTAAGAATTTCGCTGTGCGCTCTTCCGGACTGCGTAGGTTCATCGGTCTGCCATTATCATTCAATTCCTTGATAAAACCACCGCTGTATTTTGCTTTCAGATCGGTGCATTGTTTTCCAAGATCAAGGAAGGTTGCCTTTATTGTGGAAAGATTGGGGCTCTTGTAAAGCGTGCCTTTGTAGATGTCGCGGACAAATTCGCTTTGACCACGTGTACCATACTTTACAGCCAGCATATAATCGGCTGATTTTGATTTATAGGCCTGACCAGGCATCCCAATTTCATCAGCAGCCGCAACAAAACCCAGGCTATTCATTTTGGCTTCGAATGCCGCTTTGGTTAAACCCGTAAAAGTCCTGATTGCAGACATCGCGTTTTTTACATCGGGAGCAAGCGGTTTTGCAGGAACAATGGATGACACTTTTCCCGCCTGAGGTGCAGCATTCTGGCCCTCAACATTGTTCTGCCACATGACGATGCAAAAAGATGCAGCAAACAAAATTCTGATATAACTCTTCATTAATAAACCTGATTATAAAGGTGATTGGTTCTTTTAGTGCGTATTTTCCGGTAATCATTAAAAATGAACCACTTAATTTCACATGATGCCGTTTTTATTTTCGCCCAAATGTAGATAATTTCTATATCATCTTCAAGGCAGACCTTTCCTTCTAAGTTTAACGTTGTAATGCAAAAATTCCGCATGAAGGATTAAATAGAACCTATCTTCATTTGGTAGGAATCAGTTCAAGGTATTTGATGTCGCATTCGCTAAAATTCAAATATTGATTCATCGAACTTCCATAATTCTGAATAACAATTTTATAGCCGATGTATTGTCCTTCAATTTCATCTTTAGGTTCTGTTCCAAGAAGTCCGGTAAATGTCAGATACACTTCCTCCTCAGACTTTGTAATTGCTAAAAGTCCTTCCTGCTCTCGGAGGCTTGTTTTTATTTTATAGTGATATCCATCAGGCTGTGATGTAATGATTAACTCAATTAAACAGCCTTTTGTAGTATCTGTTTTGTAGGTGCCATCATATTTCTGAATCTCTTTTTTCTTAGATTGTCCGCAGGATGAAATAAGAAAAAGAGTCAGTATCAGTAAAACGTTCTTCATGTCGTGAAATGTTTTTTTATCATATAACCGCGCCTTGAATTTGCAGAAAAGCTCTTTGGAATCAATTGGTTTGATATCTTGTATGAAGGTTTTATTATTCCCGCAAATGTAATAACCAATTTTATAAATTGTAAAATAATATCAAAATTTCAGGAATATCTTTTGAAGACAAAAACACATGTAACTATCATTATTTATAATACTTTATGACTTATAGCACTTCTATATCTAATTTTCAACTTAATATTCAGTTTCTGTAACAATTTAGTTTTATTATATTGCGGCAATTCATTCAGATCAAATGTTTGCAATCCGGTTTATCTTCGTATTATCGTTTATTCTTATCTTCCACCCACTTTACGGACCGCACCAGGCAAATGCGAATGGTAAAAGGGTTCAATCGTTGGTTTATGCAGACTGCATTCCCCAATTTGAACCAGTAACATCATTGATCTTACATTTAGAGATTCCCGGGATAAGTTCCAGAGACAAAATAATTACGCATGCGGGTTATTCGTTGTTGTACAATGAAGCGCATGAACAAGCCAGCTGGGTTGCCTACGAATTAACGAAAGCAGAGACGAATAAACTGTTTAACAGGTCAGACAAATTTATAACTGATCCGCTTGTATCAACAGGATCTGCAAACAATGCCGACTATTCAGGAAGTAGTTACGACCGTGGACACCTTGCACCTGCAGCAGATATGGGATGGTCGTCGAGAACAATGAAAGAATCGTTTTACTACAGCAATATGAGTCCGCAGGATCCGGCTTTTAACAGGGGTATCTGGAAAAGCCTTGAAGAATTGGTACGATCGTGGGCGATTGAGAATGAAGCAGTGTATATTGTTACTGGTCCCGTATTGACAAAAGGATTACTCACAATCGGAAGCGATAAAGTTTCAGTTCCACGGTATTATTACAAAGTGATCCTTGATTACACGGAACCCGGGATTAAAGGAATCGGCTTTATCCTCCCCAACGAAGGTTCAAAAGAACCGCTTCAACGTTTTGCTGTTTCGATTGACAGTGTTGAGACGGTTACAGGCATTGACTTCTTCCCGCTCCTCCCCGATGAACAGGAACGTTTCATTGAAAAAACAGTTACTGTAAGTTCATGGACATGGAAAAGTACAAGCACGGTTAATGCTAAGGGAAAATCTTCGTTATCAGTACAATGCAGGGGAATAACAAGGGCTGGTAACCGCTGTGTAAACAAGACTGTTAATGCAAGCGGTTATTGTAATCAGCATGCAAGCCAGGCTCCTGAAGCTATGAATGAACCTGAAACCGCAAATCCTTCGGACACTCCTGCCGATGGGCAAATATTTACCGGAGCACGTGGCGGGAAATACCGGATCAACGAAAAAGGGAAGAAGGTTTATCTGAAAAGGAAATAGATAGGATATTTCTGAATCACCAAACCTGTAATACATTGTCAGAAGGTCACAATACCCCTAAAGAAGACAGGGGTTCTGATCTTTACTTATTCCACACTACGGAAAACTCCCTCGAAGTTTACTCAGGATATCCCACCGTCTGCGCAAAAAGCACCTTTTGGGTTGGTTTCAATTTAAATTCACCAATTGTATTCTCCTTGTCGCAGTTATGAAACCATGCTGCAAGCCCGAAGGATGCGGCGCACAGGTAAATATTCTGCGCGATAAAACCGGTATCTGTAAAGTAATAGGACTTTTGAACTTCAGGATCTCCTATTTTGCGGTCAGGTTGTGATGGTCCCTGGTCATAACGGCTAAGGTCTGCAATGTAGAAAATATTCAATGGTGCAGTTGCCGCTTTTCCACGACCTGCCCTTGCACGGAAGTCACCTTCAGCAACTGGTAATAATTGATGGTTGGCAGCCTCGTAAAGATAAACGCCTTCAGGCAAAGCCACATAAAGATCGATTTCCTGCGAATTGCTTGCAGAAGGTGCTGTTCTCCCTTTCTTGCCAAATGATCCTGAATCGCGGTTAACTCCGAAACCAGCCCATAGCAGATTGGAGATTACCTGCAAAGGAAGTCCTTTTGAACCGATTGAACGGTTGGTTTTCCTTTCGGACAATGCAGCAAGAACAGATTTACCACCCTCTTTTTCAGGCTTTGGAAGGACAATTGCCTGAAGTTCAGGATTGGCTCGTACTTCCAACGAATAACCCTGTGCTGAAGCTGCCATCAGCACAATGGCCGGAGCAGCCTTTAACAAATCTCTGCGTTTCATATTGTATGGAATTTAAAGGTTCCGATGTTAATAAGGATAAAGAGTTCGATACATTTCAGCGGTTGCCGATAAAAACTAGGTCGATTATTCTGCAACTCTTTCAAAAATATCATATGCATAAAGCTTATTGGCATGGCGGATATACAAAACACCGCTACACACAACAGGATGTGCCCAGTACATTCCCTTTCCGCCCTCAGGTACTTTAAATTCACCCGAAAGTTCAAATTTGTCCGGTGTTGCCTTGACAAGTTTCATCGAGCCTCTTTCGTCCAGCAGGTATAACATTCCGTTTGCATAGGTAACCGATCCTTTTCCATCGGCTTTCCAGTGCTGTTTCCCGGTCAGAAAGTCAAGGCAAAACCAGCCCTTTGTGTTGCTTCCTGCACCGTACAGATAACCCTTATCAAGAATTACTCCACCATGGTGATTATCCATCAGCGCAGATTGCCAGACAGTTTCAGGAATGATCTCTTTTCCGGAGACTTTAAGTTTAACCAACGTACTCCCCTTCCCATAACCAGTTGAGATAAAAACATAGTCGTTGTAAACGACCGCGTCGGTATTGTTGAGTTCCCGCTGATTAACGACATCAACCTTCCAGAGCAATTTGCCTGTTTGGGTATCGACACTGTAATAACAATTTGAGCTTGAACCAATGATCTGACGATATCCTCCGGACTCATCAATCACCATTGAACAGTATCCGGGTGTTCCCGGAATCTCAGTATTAGCCCAAACCAAAGATCCATCACTTTTATTCAGACAAACCTGGTGTCCCTTTTTTCCAAACGGACGAACGTATAAATGAACGCCGTCAATCAAAACTGATTCGGAATACCCGTATTCAGGGAGTTCTGCATCGAAATCCTGTACCAATTCTTTGTGCCAGATCTCTTCTCCGGTTTTCGCTTTAAACGCGGTAAGACGTCCCATTTCTCCAAGATGATAAACAACACCATTGTCGTAGGTTGGGGTGCTTCTCGAACCCGTATAAGTAGCGGCATGCGACATTGTTGTCGACCAGGCCTGGCCATTTGGCTTTTTCCAGACAGGCTTTCCTTCAAGATCGAAACAAAACACATAAGTCTGACCATCATTCATTCCTGCTGTATAAATATACCCGCCTCCCACTGAAACTGAGCTGTATCCTTCGCCAAGACCCTCAGCACTCCAGATTAATATCGGACCTTCTTTGGGCCACTGTTTCATCAGACCGGTTTCAGCCGATTTATTGGTTCGGTCGGATCCATGAAAACAGGGCCATTCAAATGTTTTTTGTGCGGTTGCGTTAAAGCCTGAAAAAGCGGTTAAAAAACAAAAGGCAAGGAAAAAATTTAATGTTCTTCCTTTAATACCGTTCGATGAGTGATCGGTTTGATTTTCACAATAAATAAGGGATTTCAAATGGATTGACATGGTTTGAAATTTTTGGTGGTTGATGGCTAAATATCAATCAAAAATAATAAACCTGGCAATATAAACAGCAAAGAATCAAAGCCAATTATAATTGAAGTTTGTTTTATACGGTTAAATCAGGTAGAAAGCCTTTCTTTAATACAGCCGCTCTCCTATTGCCGATTTCAGTTTAAAAAGATTTACGGTGTATTCGATTTTAGCCTTTAACAGCATCAGCCGGCTTTCCGAAACGGTGGTTGAACCATCGAGCAGTTCGAGATTCGTAATGACCCCCGATTCGAAGCGGATCTTACCCAGGTTATAGGCCTGTGTTGCCTGCAACAATTGAAGTACTGACTGATCGACCTTCTTCTGCGATGCTTTTAAATTGGCCTCAGCCTCAACTACTTCGTTCACAATACCACGACGTGCTATTTCTGTTTCCTGATCGTTTACCTGAATTGCAGACCGCGCCTGAACCAGGTTGTATTGTTTACGCTTTCCATCAAAAATAGGGATCTTAAAGCTGACACCCGCAATGAAGTTGGCCCTTGGATCGTACATATACGGGATGTATCCGTTTTTATAGCCTCCTGAAAGAAAGGCATTAAAGACCGGATTATTCTGAGAAGTGGTAAGGTTGTAACGCATCTCTGCCAGACTGGCTTTCTCGTGCGCCAGTTTCATCTCATCACGATTTTGCATAGCGGATGCAATCAATGTATCACCTTGCAGATTGGGCTGACCGTGAATCAATTCATTTTTCACAGATTGAGGAGTAGCCGCAGGTTTACCCAGCAACGTATTGAGCTGACAAACCTGGACCTGGCGTGCAGTCTCCAAATCTGTCCGCTGATTCTCTGTGGACGAAATCCGTACCTGTGTAGTTAATATCTCATATTGGGTGGCCGAGCCGGTCTCCTGTTTCTTTTGAATAAAATGAAGGTGCTCATTCAACGTACTCAGTTGTTCGTCTTTTATCCTGATTGCTTCCTGAAGGTAAATAAGCAGGTAATAGTTGCCAATAACGGCCTGTGAAAGCTTTTGCTTAACCTGTTCGACAGACTTCAGGCTCAGTTCCTTACTCTGTTTTTCTAGTAAAACGTTCTTATCTGTCTTGCCAAAATCATAGATGGTTTGGTTTACATTGATAGCGGCTGAATAATTGTCCTTTGGCATCAGGCTGAAGGATCCAACATCCGGGAGTGTGATCTGCGAGATTGGACCAATGCGTGAATAGGAAGCGGCAATATCAACGTTGGGCAAATAGCCCGATTTGGCAATTCCAATTTTGGCATCCGAAGTATTTAAATCTTCCATCGCCTTCTTCACCAACGGGTGGTTTTGAACCACTTCCTTAATGATTGCATTTAAAGATAAGGAGTCATTTACAATTGTTTGACAATGTGCAGTTCCGATACATAACAGCCCGACTACCGGAAGTATAAATAAAAGAAATCTGTTTCGATGAAGAATCATAGCTTTATGCTTTTATGATTGTGTTTTTATTTTTAGTTCTCATTATAACGACGGGTATCAGGCCCACAAATGTGAAAACGGCAGCCATCCAAAAATCATCGTCGATTCCAGCAATGAATGCCTGTTTACTCAGGTGTGAAATGATCATTGATTTACTCTGAAGTGCGGCCGTAGCCATGTTACTTCCCGAATGTTGTTGTGCGAAATAAGCCAGGTTTGAAGCGACATTCTTAAACTCCTGCGAACCCGCCTGAATAGCCTGCCCGAACATTTGCATGTGGAAGTTCACGCGTGTGGTAAGCATTGTCGCAAAAATAGCCACACCCAAACTGCCTCCCAACTGACGAACGGTGTTGGTAATACCAGAAGCCTGCGCCATCTTCTCGCGTGGAATATTCAACAACATAAGTGTACTTAGCGGCGTAAAGATGATGCCCATTGCAAAACCGCGCAAATAAAGCGAAGTCATTACAAAACTGTTTTCGGAAAGATAGGTTAGCTGAGAATTGAGCAGAAAGCTAATACCAAGGATAATTATTCCGAGAATCATTGGTGCCCTCGGACTAAATTTATCGGAAACTTTCCCGGCGATCGGTGACATAAATCCCTGGATAATTCCAACCGGGAGAAAGACGGATCCTGCCTGTACAGCGGTGTATCCCATCGAGTTTTGAAGGTAGAGCGGTAATAGAAAAGTACTTCCGAACATCCCCATGCTAAAAATGAGCATCACCAGGTTTCCCATTCCGAAATTGTAGTTGCCCAACAGCCGCAATTCGATCAGCGGATTCTTGCTCATGAGTTCATGAGTTATAAAAACCGCCAAAGCAACAATTGATATGGCAAAACAGAACAGGATATACGGCGCTCCCCATCCGGCAGAATTGCTGGCTGCACTTCCTTCGGAGAGTGCAAAAAGCAACACAGGAAGAAAAATGACGACCGAAATAAATCCAATGATATCAAATTTACCGACTTTGGGATTGAAATATTCTTTCTGAATAAGTATCGTAAAGACCATTGCAGCAATACCGAAAGGAATGTTTACATCGAAGATCAACTGCCAGCTGAAATTATCAACAAGGTAACCACCGATAAGCGGACCAAATGATACAGAAGCTGCAGCAGAAATCGCCCAAAATCCAAGTGCAACACCGCGTTGCTGAGGCGGAAATTCACGCGTAATAATAGCCATGCCAAGTGGTTGTATGGTTCCGGCTCCCAGTCCCTGGATGACACGTGAAAGAATCAATGTGTTTTCATCATTCGACATTCCGCATAACATTGAACCGATCGTAAACAATAAAAGGCCCATGAAGTAAAGGCGCTTGTATCCAAACTTATCGGCCAGCCAGCCCGAAGTCGGAAGCATTACCGCCATCGAAAGCATATAGGCTGTGATCACCCATTCGATTTTATCGATTCCTACCCCAAACGAAGCCATGATCTTGGGCAATCCTACATTCACAATGGTACTGTCGAGAACCGCCATAAAAGTCCCGAGCATGATATTTGCAAGTACAAACCACTTGTAATTATCATGTTGCGGATGATAGCCGGAATCGCGACTGCGAATTTTCCGCCGAAGTCGGTGTGAAGGTGTTATCCGAGGCATTATTCCCTGATAATTTTTACTACAGCCGACATACCAGATAAAACAGGGTAATCAGACAGCTTTTTTCCCTCTTCCATACCTTCAATCGAAATTTTAAGCTGCACGCGCTGAGTAACTTTCGTAAAGTTACCCGATGCGTTACTGGCTGGAATCAATGAAAATTGTGCTGCCGTGTTCGAGCCTATATTTATGATTTTTCCTGTAAAAGTTGCATCAGGATAGGTATCAATCGTAAATTTAGCAAGCTGACCGATATGTAGTTTCTCCAGTTTTGTCTCCTCAAGAAAGATACTTATCCACAGGTTTCGGTCGTTTATAATTGTAAATATCGATTGTCCCGGCTGGGCAATATCACCAGGAAGTAACCAACGTTTGCCAACTACCCCGTTGCTGGGAGCATAAAGCTTTGTATTATTGAGTAACGATTGAATCACATTGATTTGTGCTTCAGCGCTTGCAACTGCAGCCTTTGTGCTTTTAATCTGCGCATTCGAAACCTTTGCCTGTGAACGTGACGCTTCAAGTTGTGCCAGAGCTGTTTCGAGTGCTTTCTTTGTATGGTCGTATTGCTCCTGCGTGATCACATCGCCTTTGAACTGCGTTTGAGCCCGGTTGAAATCTTCCTGCGCTTTGCTTAACGTGATCACCGATACCTTATTACTTGTAAGGTCATACTGATATTTGGCTTCAGCCTGGGCAATTGCGGCCTCGGTCTGAAATTTACCGGCTATCGCCGAATTCTTTTGAGCAGCCAAATCAAGACTATCGAGAACAACCACCAATTGTCCTTTTTTCACTGAATCGCCTTCTTTAATGAACTCTTCGCTGATCCGTCCCATCATCTTAGAACTGATGGCTACGTTATCAGCTTCAACATGGGCATCGTCGGTTTTAATGTACTTTGAATAATCGATGTACCAATAAATAATACCCCCAAGTACCAGGGCAATAACCAGGAACAAAGGGATATACACTTTGTTATTTTTCTCTTTTTTAACGTTCTCCATATGATATTTTTTGTGCTTAAGGTTTAATATTGAATTTGCAGCATCTATTCTTTCGATAATATCGTAATCAGGATATCTTTCACCTGTTGTGAGGCTGTGGCCAGGATCTGAAGTTCATCTTCGCTAAGTAATAACAGTTTGCTTTTCAGGGTTTCGCTAACGGCCAATTTGATCTCTTCAAAGTCTTTCAACCCCTTTTCGGTTATTAAAATATTGACGATTCGCCTATCATTCGGATCACTCTGACGTTCAACATACCCTTCCTCAATTAGCCTGTCAACAATAACCGTGATGTGTGGTTTGGGCATCGCAAGGAATTTACCAATATCCGACATGGAGAGCATGCCGTGTCGCTTCAGTCTTCCCAATACAAACATTCCTGCGGGAGTGATCGAAGGCTCTGTACGTAAAGGCTTCGAAATACTTTTATACAACAGCGGATGAATGGAAATAAGGTTTTCGGCGATAATATCTATATTTAATTTCACCATCTTAAAAATTACTTTTTCGTAATAGTTACAAAACTATAACTATTAATCAGAAGACAAGTAGCTGCGAAAAAAGTTTTCTGAAAAGATAACTTTCTGTTAATGTATTTAGAAGTACAGACAAAGGGTTGTTCCCTGTCAGTAATCAGAATGTCAATTCAGGAATAAAAACAGCTAAAGATCAGCTAAATATTGGTTTTAAGGCTTTATTTAGTAAAAAAGGTAAGCACCGTTTCATTAAACAGCTTGGGATGCTGCTGACAGACACCATGACTGGAATCGGGGAAAATACAAAGCGAGGCACCAGGTATTGACTGATAAATTTTCAACGTATGTTCGGGTTTAATCATATCATGATCGCCAGCCATTACTAAAACCGGACAATGAATTTGTTTGAGTGATGCAAAAGGGATATTAGGCTGATCGATCATCATTTTAGTCAAAGCAATCTCCTTTTTCGAGGCCGTTTTACTATTCGCGACAAAATCCTTCATACCCAGAATATCAGCATAACTCATTGCCGTTGAATCGGGAACAATGTTTGCACCCGAGATAGCCAATCGTTTTACTTTTTTTGGACAGTTCATTGCCATAATAATACCATCAATACCACCATCACTCCAACCGAGAACATTGGCCGATTCGATATGCAAATAATCCAGTAAAGCGCAAAAATCGGACGCCATCAAATCGTATGAAATATTATCGGGCGAACCACCCGATTTACCCTGAAGCCGGCTGTCAATTGCAATTACCTGGTAATATTTTTCGAAAAACGGAATCTGCTTTGTAAAAGCATTAATTGAACCACCATTGCCATGCAAAAGTATCAATGGCTCACCACTTCCGTAAATTTCATAATACAGTTTAGTGCCATTTATATTGGCATAATGTCCGGCCTGAGAATTGCTTCCGTAAACAAATGCATTTGTTTGAGCAAGAACTGTTGTCACAGTGAAAAACAGGACAAGAATCTGGATGATGATGTATTTCATTTTTGTTGAATTTGATTTTTAAAGGAGCTCTGCCTTTCGAGGGTCTTCGACCGCTCAAAGGGCTACTTTACAAGCTTCGAAATTGCCCTGAATTCTTCGGCTTTGGCGGTACGGGTTAGCTCGAATAGTATCGATTCGCAGGTACACATCATGATATCTTCCAAACGGAACCGGTCTATAGCACTCTCCTTGCTGATAACGTTGCGTGAAGTAATACAATCAGTTACTACTACCGGCTGAAATCCGGCTTCTTTAAGATCAACTGCAGTCTGCAACACACAAACATGTGCTTCAATTCCGCAAAGTATCACTGTCTTACTTTGATGGTGCAGCAGGAAAGAAGTGTATTCTTCAGCACCAAAGCTACTAAAATCGGTCTTCTCGATGGCTGAAAAACTTGGAACAAGAGACTTGAGTTCGACAATTGTATCGCCTAATCCTTTGGTATATTGCTGCGTAAATGCAATTGGTATTCCCAGTAAATTAAGTCCTTCAACCAATATTTTCGTATTTTTCAGTAAAGTCTCTTTTTCATTCATCGCAGGGAAAAGGCGTTCCTGAAAATCGATAAATAGTGCGGTGGTATTTTCTTTGGTGATGCGCATAATTGAGTTATGAATTATAAGATATAAGTTATGAATTTACTTAGGGTTGAAGCAAGCTTCCAGTTACCAGTCGCATATTTCACCCTTAGGTCTAGTCACATGCAAATTAATTATTGATTAAGTCCAAGATTGCCAAGAATCTCATAGGTGATATCGCGCCTGATTTGCTGGAAACCTGGAAGCTCCGTTTTCGATTCAATATTAGTTGCAAAGGTATACCACTTTCCGTCTTTGAGGATAAAACCTACCAACCAACCGATATTGGTTTTGTCAGGAAGTATTGCCCATCCGGTTTTGGCGCCAAAAAGATAGCCACCTGTCTCTTTTTCGATCATCATCTCTTTAACTATCTGTTGATTTGCTTTCGAAAATGGCAAAGTTTCTTTTACTAGCCGGGCTAGAAACTGAGCTTGCGCTATTGGTTCAATCCTGAGTTCTCCTCTTAGCCAAAACTGATCAATTCCTCCGCCTAAATTTTTATTTCCATATTCTGATTGATTAAGCCAAAATTGCATCTGCTCTTCTCCTATCCTTCGTGCCAGTTCCTGGTAATACCAGTAAGCTGAAGCTTTAAATGCCGATTCAAGTGTATGATCGCGATTCCATCCTGCGGAACCATGATCAGTGCCATCCCATTTTATCAGAAAATTTTTTCCGGTGGCTACTCCGGTTTCGAGTGCTACAAGTGAATTAAAAATCTTAAATGTGGAGGCTGGTAGAAATCCTGTTCTGCAGCGTTCGGGATTAGAAATCGTCAATTCATCCTTTTCTAAATCATAAAGGACGAAACATCCGTTAACGTTGTGAACTTCAAAATTCTTTGAAAAGTCAGCAATTTTGGTGCTGCGCTGAGCGGAGCAATTTAAAGTCGCAAAGGCAAATAACATGAAAAACAAACAATTAATCAATTTCATTTGTCGGGAAGTGCAAAGATGAAAACTTTCTTTTATTGGCAATAAAAAAATCAAAGATGAGGCTGCCTTTATAAATTTCGGGATGATGACTCGTTACTGTTTTCGACAACTGTACTCTTCTTTTCTTCCTGAGTTTTCCAAGACTTTTATAGAAATCGCGGTGTGCACCCAAAACTTTAGTAAAAGCTTTGAACTGCCCTGTGACGACAAACTGGATCGCCGCTACCCCATCGAGTAACATTCTAATAATAAGCGTCCTATACAATCTTCCTTTCGGAAGATTTTTAAACAATAGAAACAGGTTGTTCCTGAAATTGAGATAAATTTTTTGAGGACTTCCATACGCGAGACTGCCGCCGCCAAGATGGAATACTTTAGATTCAGGGCATACAACTACTTTATAACCTTGATTTTTCATCCGCCAGCAAAGGTCAATCTCTTCCATATGCGCCCAGAAATCGGAATCAAATCCACCGGATTCGTGCCAGTATTTTCCCCTCACAAGCATTGCAGCTCCACTTGCCCAGAATACGGAAATAGGATGATCGTATTGACCAAGGTCTTGTTCCTGAAAATTAACCAGCCTTCCACGGCAAAATGGGTAGCCGTAATGGTCTATAAAGCCACCTGATGCTCCGGCATATTCGAATTTTTCGGGATGATCGAGCTGCATAATTTTAGGCTGACACACGGCAATTAATGGATTGGAATCCATCATCCGAATCATTGGCTCCAGCCAGTTTTCGGTTACTTCAACATCTGAATTAAGAAGCACAAAATATTCAGCATCATTGCTTTTTAATGCTCGGTTGTATCCTTCGGCAAAGCCATAATTTCGGTCGAGCTGGATATAGTTTACACCTGAAAACTCCTTTTCCACTACTTCGCGGCTATTATCTTCGGAATTGTTATCGGCAACAACGATCTCCGCCCAATCGTAATTGGAATGCTTAACCACTGAAGGGAGGAACCTCCGCAAGTAGTGACTTCCATTCCAGTTTAAAATTACGATAGATATTTTCATGAATTTGCAGTTTTCTCAATTTCCGATCGATTGAATTTCCATTTCCGGTGAGACCATAACCAAAATTCAGGGCTCTCGACAATCAGTTTTTCCAACAATCGTGTACTTTTTTCAGTAATTTCAAATTTCGGACTCTGTTTGGAAGTGTCTGTAATTAATACAAAATCAACTTCGTAAAACCCGCGTTTAGTTTTCCGTGTATTTCCGAACAACACTGCGGCATTCAATTTACGGGCCACTTTCTCAGGACCAACTATGATCGCCGTTTCCTGGTTAAGAAAGGTTGTCCAGTATTGAATATCGAAGGAACGTGGAGACTGGTCGATCAGAAAAAGCGATAAGCCAGGTATCCCTGCATCTGAGTCGTCCTTCAATTGACGGAATGTAAGTGCCCGTTCCAAAGGGAAAGAACCAAAACGACTGCGAAGATGCACATAAAATTCCCCGAAAGCTTTATTCCGCAGCTTTTTGTAAATGGCATACGATCGGTGGTTTGTATGCAAACCCCAGCTGTTGAAACACTCCCAGTTATTGTAATGCCCCATCAGAATGATTACCGACTTTCCCTGGTCCATGTATTGATTGGCCAATTCAGGATTTAAAAACGTCACTCTTTTTTTGGCTTGCTCCCTGGTAATCCAATTAAAATAAAGCGTTTCGAGAAAACAATCACAAAGATGGTGATAGAATTTTTTTGCTATTTGATCACGCTCTTTTTGGCTTTTTTCAGGAAATGAATTTGCCAGATTGCTTTCCACAACATCGCGCCTGTAACGGACCAGGTGAAAAAAAATTGCAAAAATGAGGTCTGAACAAAAATAGAGAACACTTGTCGGCAATAAATAAATTAACCACGATAATGCACGGAGCAGAAAATATCCCATTATTAATATCTTATGTAAGTATCTAAATTAAACAGTTTCGACAACACTTTCTCGTTTATGTTTCCATCTTTTATGTGACCAAAGCCAAAATTCAGGATTTTCGATGATTTGCTGTTCCAACATACTGGTGCACTTATCAATGATCTCAAATTTGGAACATGCTCCTGCATGATCAGTAACTAACTGAAAATCTGCTTCATAATGTCCACGTTTGGTTTTTCGTGAAAATAGAAAAAGAACAACAGTATCGAGTTTCTGTGCAATCTTTTCAGCTCCAAGTACTACGGGTGTATCCTGATTAAGAAAAGTCACCCAATGATGAATTTCGTAGGCGCGGGGAGTCTGATCAAACAGAATTGCAGACATTGATGGAATTCCTTTTTGATGATCATTTACAAGTTGCCTGAATGTAGCTGCCCGTTCGAGCGGAATAGCTCCGAACCGACTTCTAAGATTTAGGTAAAAGCGCTCGAAATTATTGTTTTTTAGCTTCTTATAAACAGCATATGTTCGGTAGGTTGTATACAATGGTAAATTGCAGAACCATTCCCAGTTGTTATAATGTCCGAAAAAAGTAAGAACTTGCCTACCCTGATCAAGGTACTCGTTTAGTAATTCCAGATTCAGGAATTTTACGCAATTTTTTCCTTCTCTAGCTGAGATCCGATCGAAATATAATGTTTCGACAAAGCTGTCGCTGAAATGTTTATAGAATTTTTTCGCAATGAGTTCACGCTCTTTTTGAGTTTTTTCGGGAAATGAGTTGGCCAGATTTTCTTTTACAACACTTCGGCGGTACCGAATAACATGGTAACCGAGAATAAATAAGAGGTCGGCGAACAGATAAGTAAGCCGAAGCGGAAATAATTGAATGATCCAGGTAGTTGTCCTAAGGAGAAAGTAACCGGGTTTTTCCATAGCATGCAATCGTAACAATAGGGAGAAATTATTTAGATAGCGATTGAATTGATATTGAATACTAATTAGTTAATAGCAGATCAATCAAAACCGAACGAAGCATTTTTTTATCTCTTTCGTTCAGGAAAGACTTCAATGCCTGGCGCTTTTCAATTTCATTTAAGAGAAGGATTTTCTCAAGATCCTGCATCTCTTTACCTGTTAGTTCTTTGCGAAATGATTCCAAAACTCCGGGGATTGCGTTAACTTTAGGAGGAGTACCCAAATTTTGAAGTTCTGAAATAGCCGCTTCAAGAATCTCTTTAGCCCTTACGCGCACAGGATCTGTTAGTTGACCACCACCTGATGTATCCCTGAGTGTCCAGCTCGAATAATCGTATTTAAGCTCACGGATTTGCCTGACATGTTCGCTTGTGGCTCCAAAAATCCGTGAAACAAACATCAATGTTGGGGCTTTCCAAGCTTCCAGATCGAATTTTTTTGTGTCGATCGAAGCTATTTGTTGCTTTAACAGTTCAATTTCATTTTCAGACATGGCTAACTACAAAATATTTTGTGCACAATATCGTAAAATTCATCGAAATAAGCACCATTTGAGGCTACCATTTCACCATTGTACAGAAATTTATCGCCTCCTTTAAAATCTGATACCTTTCCACCTGCCTGGCGCAGAATAATCGTTCCGGCAGCCACATCCCATGGTTTAAGTCCATGTTCATAAAAAGCTTCGAACCGGCCAGCCGCAACATAGCACAGATCGGTGGCCGCAGAACCTAATCGTCGTAAGCCATGTGAGTGAACCATGAAGTATCGCATTGATTCGATGTAACATTCCAGCTTTTCGAATGCAGAATAAGGGAAGCCGGTAGCAATTAGTGCATCACTTGTTGTAGAAGCAGTTGTAACTTTTATTTCATTTCCATTAAGATAAGCCCTGCTTCCTCTCCATGCATAGAAACACTCATCCTGCGTGACTTCATAAACTACGCCTAAGACTAACTCCTTATCTTCGATGAGTGCAATACTCACAGCAAAAGGAGGAAGGCCATGAATGAAGTTTGTGGTTCCATCGAGGGGATCAATGATCCATTTGTATTTTTCATCTGAACTTGAGCCTGTTCCCTCTTCTGCAATAAAACCAGAACCCGGTAATAACTTACTAAGACCTTCAACAATCAGTTTCTCAGCCTGCTTGTCAACATATGAAACAAAATCGGCTTTCCCTTTGACAATAACATCTTCGATGTTGAATTTTTCACGTTCTTCTGCAATAAAAAGACCTGCAATTTTGGCAAGTCCCTGAACATCAAAGCAAAGTTTTTCGAGATCCATAATTTTCTTTTTTTGTAAAATTAACGATTATTCTGACCCATGACAACTCAGTTATTTTTACTCAAAGCGGATGTTCATTGTTCCGTTTTCGTTCAGACCGCAAAGTCTCACTCTTCGGAATTCGTTCAATAAATCAGGCCTGTATTGTGTTTCAACTTTTATATAATTTGAAGTCCATCCCTGCATAAATCCTTTCGATTTTTCATTTTCAAAAAGAACTGCCTCCGTTTTTCCAATATTTCGCTGACAAAAACCGGTATGCTTTTGTTCCGAAAGCTGTATCAGCCTTTGAGCACGATGACGTCGTTCTTCAATCGGCACAACCATTGCTATCTTAAGAGCCCGCGTATTTTTTCTTTCCGAATAGGGAAAAACATGAAGCTCCGAAATATCAAGACCTTCAATGAATTGGAATGCCTGTTCGAAGAGCTCTTCCGTTTCACCGTTCATTCCGGCAATCAGGTCAACGCCAATAAATGCATCGGGCAACAGTTCGCGTATTCTGGCGACTCTTTCAGCAAACAAACTGGTGGTATATCTCCGTTTCATGAGCTGAAGCACTTCGTCGGTTCCTGCTTGTAACGGAATATGAAAATGAGGTGCAATCCTTTTCGATTCAGCCATAAAGGTAATGATCTCATCAGTCAGAAGATTTGGTTCTACCGATCCGATGCGAATCCGGCCTAAAGTATCGACCTCGTCAAGTGCTTTGATCAACTCAATAAATGTCTCGCCGGTGCTGTGACCGAAATCTCCAATGTTGACGCCAGTGAGGATGATTTCCCGAATTCCTTGTTCAGCAACATTGTGCGCTTCATTAACCAGACTCTCAATCGATGGATTACGACTTTTGCCTCTTGCCATCGGAATGGTACAATAGGTGCAGAAATAATTACATCCATCCTGAACTTTCAGGAAACTCCGGGTGCGGTCGCCAAATGAATAAGAATGCTGAAATTCAGATATTTCACCGAAAGCACATGTGTGAACTTCCCCCTCCTGATGTTTGTCGAGGTTTTCGAGGTATTTCGTAATATTGAATTTATCGTTTGCGCCGATTACAAGATCCACTCCATCAATGCCCGCTGCCTCTTCGGGTTTAAGCTGTGCATAACAACCTGTTACAACTATAAAAGCAGCTGGGTTGAGCTTGGCCACCTGACGGATAACCGTCTTGCTCTTTTTATCCGCTGTATCAGTTACCGAACAGGTGTTGATCACGTAAACATCCGCTTTCTCTTTGGAATTGACCCTTTTAAATCCCTTTTCTTCAAAAGACCGCGCAATGGTCGATGTTTCCGAAAAATTCAATTTACATCCTAATGTCGCAAAAGCTACTGTTTTATCTTTAAAATCCATTCTGGTATTTTCAAGGCGGCAAAGGTACAAATTTAATGAAACCTGAAGAATTAATAAAGCCGCTGGTCCACCGAACAATCAGGGTAAAACTGAAAAATCGATCATTGGTATATTACCCGATTCCGGTCGTTTAAACCAGGTATCAATGTCTGTTCTTTCGTTGAAAAAACCACAGTTTTTCAGGAAGAAACCACCTTTTTCAATCCCGCCCGAATAATCGAGTCTTGCTTCTTTCCGGGCAGTTGCATCAGCTGTAAACCGGGCTCTTTTCAATTCAAACCATTTTCCTGCAGCATTGCAAACCCATTGATTCGAATAAAATGCTTTGCGTGGA
The DNA here is from genome assembly GCA_025355585.1 of Mariniphaga sp. GTDB lineage: Bacteria > Bacteroidota > Bacteroidia > Bacteroidales > Prolixibacteraceae > JAAFHB01. The sequence continues at coordinate 51,486 of JANXZJ010000037.1, forward strand.
ATATTTCCGCTTTCAGGCATGAAATTTTCAAGAAAAGAGTGAAGCCGCTTCAGATAAGTGATTGTCTTTGGACGCCTGAAACTCGCAATCAACTCCCACCTACCGACTTCGGGTGCATAAAAGTATGCAGTATAGTCAGTTGAATTATTCTCAGCAGGTGAACCTTTCAGCAGAAAACGGTAGGTTGTCCCTGATTTCCAATAATACCTGCGATAACTTTGCCCGCCGGAACCTTCATTTCCAAAAGCTCCGGAATTTACATCCGTTCCCTTTTTAAGGAGAATTATTTTTTGATCTTCAGGTATTTCGCCCGGCTGATCTGTTTTAAAAGGGCTCCATACGGAGAAAAGTATTCTGCGTTCAGAAGAAGAATTTACCTGTATTCCAAAATAACCTTCCCCAAATCCGTTGGCCATAAAATAAGAGCCTTCAACATCGTTGCCTTCGGGAACTGTAATTTCGTTATAAAACCACTCCAAATCACCAGCTTCCGGCGGCAGTTCATAATTCAGATGAACCGAAGGACCACGGCGCCCCCAATAAAATTCATCTTTCACGTATCGGATATTATCATCAGCGGCTTCTCCACCTATCAACAGATCAGCTATTTCAGCAAAACTCTCCGAGGTTTTAGCGATACCACTTAGAATCAATGTCTGATAACCTGCTTTTTCTATTGTAAAGGTGCCAATACTTAAAGTATCAAAAGCTATGTTGCTTATAAAAAGCTCTTTGGTCTCTTTACCAAGTTGAAATTTGATTTTCGAACTTCCCGATTTTACGTATGCCCTTATTGCAAGTTGAACTTTTCCGGTTTGTTTGGTTCTAAAGTAAGCTTTTATCTGTGTTGAAGGGTCTACCCAATCCTTTACACCTGATTCGTTGATAATTTCATTTGCAGAATTGAATTCACCTGAAGGCCAACTATTCCCAGCCATAGGAACCGAAAAATATTTCGTAAATTGTGAATTTACATGGCCATTTAACATTGACTGACAGTAAGATGGTGGTGTGAAAATGCTCATTAAAAGACCCAGGATAATTAAATCGCCGTATTTTTTCATTGTATTAAGATTGTATTTTTCAATAAAACCCAGGTCCAAAACCCTGTTTAAAATCTGAAATTCAGCAAATATAACAAGACAAATGATCTCTGTTAAACCTTTTCGAAATAGTTTACGTTTAAGAAAACGTAACCAATAAATTCTGTAAATATGAATATTCTAAAAATTGTTTTAATTGGTATAATTAGTCTTATTGTACTTTTACTGATCGTGGCACTGTTCACCAAAAAAGAATATGGTGTAATACGTGAAGTGACGATCAACAAACCAAAATCAGAAGTATTTGATTATGTGAAGCTTCTGAAGAACCAGGAGAATTTCAGTGTCTGGGCAAACAAAGATCCACAGATGAAAAAGGATTACCGGGGTTCTGATGGCACAGTTGGCTTCGTTTCAATGTGGGAAAGCAAAATGAAAGATGTAGGTAAAGGCGAACAGGAGATTACGAAGATTACTGATGGTGAACGCATTGATTACGAACTCAGGTTTATTGAACCATTTGCGTCGACAAGCTCGGCTTATATGGTATTTGAAGGTGTTTCCGAAACACAAACCAAAGTCAAATGGGGTTTTACCGGCAAAATGAAATACCCAACGAACTTGCTTCTGCTCACAATGAACATGGAAGGGATGATTGGAAAAGACTTTCAGGATGGATTAAACAAGCTGAAAGCAATTCTTGAAAAGTAGATTTTAAATCAGCGGGATCTGCAGGAAGTAATCTCACCTGCAGACCTCGTTGGAGAATACAGCATCTGCAATCCTTGCATCATTGGCTATTTGATGACCTAACCAGGAACCTGAATATGATATAAAAACAGCCCAAACGTCGATAAAAACAACCCAAACGTCTATTGCATTTTTGAAGGGATTGAAACGGATATAGTTTTGGTTCAAAATAGCAATAGAACTATGAAAACAATTCAAACAAGTTTATTGATGGCCTGCCTTCTGATGGTCTTCTCCGGAATTGACGGACAGGCGCAAAACAAAACCTGGAAACTGGAGGAATGTATCAAATATGCATTGGACAAAAACATTCAGGTTAAAAAGTCAAACCTGACAAGCGATCAGGATCATCTTTATTCGGATCAGGCAAAATCGAACCGTTTACCTTCGCTGAATGCATCAGTGAGCGAAAATTTCAACTGGTATAAAGGATTCGATTCTGCAACAGGCCAGTACGGGAGCAGCAACGGCTCGAATAGTACCAACTATGGGATCAACACCAATATATCGCTATTTAATGGTGATAAGCTAAACACGCGGATTAAACAAGCCGAAATCAACCTTCAAAGTAGTAAGTATTATTCCGAGTCGGTAAAAGAATCGGTTGGCTTAAATATTCTTAACGCTTATTTGCAGGTTTTGTACTCTTACGAGAACGTAAAAAATGCCGAAAAACAAATCGAATCGACCACCGAGCAACTGGCTTTGGCCAAAGAGCGCATGGATCTGGGCGTCATTGCATCGTCAGATTATTTACAGATCAAGTCTGAACTGTCAACTGAAAAATCAACCCTTGCAACTGCTCATAGCCAGTTAGCAATTGACAATGTTACGCTGGAACAATTAATGGAATTGCCGGTCGATCCCAATTTTGCAATCAGTTCTCCTAATCTCGAAAGCTTATTGGTAGACTTTGTTCAGCCCGATGCCCAGGGCATTTACAATCTTGCTCTTGGTATAAAACCTGAAATAAAGAATATTGAACTAACTAAGGAAAGCACTGCCCTCAATGTAAAAATTGCCAAAGCTGATTATTTGCCTGTTATTTCGGCGAATGCCGGACTATCAACAGGTTATTCAAGCCTTAATTCGGGTTCTGGTTATACCACACAATTATCTGATAAAGTAAATCCATCGGTTGGACTTACGCTTTCAATACCAATTTTCCAGAAGAAACAGGTGAAAACGAATGTTGGAATTGCCACTATTGCAGTATCAAATGCCGAGCTCGATGTGGTCAATACAAAAAATCAACTTCGCAAAGAAATCGAGCAGGCTTGTGTAAATGTGGCATCGGCCAAGAGCCAATATACCGCCAGTCTCGAACAAAACCAATCATCAAAGGAATCGTACGATGTGACGAACGAAAAATTCAAAGTCGGATTGCTTAATTCAGTTGATTTCCTTGTTCAGAAAACCAGCTTAATTACCTCCGAAAGCAAGTTGCTACAATCGAAATTCAACCTGATCTTCAGTTATAAGGTGCTTGATTTCTACAAAGGAGTTCCGTTAACACTTTAGACTTTACAAACAGAAATACTCAGAAATACAAAAAAATTATACTATCATGAAAAAGAATCTTTTATACATCGGATCAGCAGTAGTCCTGGTTGCTATTGGCTTCTTCGTTTACAGATCGTTTGGGAGCACAGAAAAAACAATTTCGTTCGAAACAGCGAAAATTGGAAAAGGGACCATCAGCAATACCGTTACAGCAACCGGAACACTCGAAGCTATCAAAACGGTTGAAGTTGGTACGCAGGTTTCAGGAGTTATCGAGAAAATCCTTGTTGACTTCAATTCGCAGGTTAAAAAAGGTCAGCTGCTGGCTCAGCTAGATGAAACGCCACTTCTGACACAGCTTGAACAAAGTAAGGCAAGTGTCGATCAGTCGGAAGCTGAGGTCAAATACCAGAAAGCAACGTACGACCGCTATAAAGTACTGGCAGAGAAGAAACTGATTGCACAATCAGATTTCGACCTTGCAGAATACAACTATAACAAAGCAGTCGCTACATTGAACAATGTAAAATCAGTATACGACAGATCAAGGATTAACCTGTCGTATGCACGTATTTATTCGCCCATCGACGGTATCATTATTGAAAGGGCAGTTGATGAAGGGCAAACTGTTGCGGCAAGTTTCAGTACACCTACCCTTTTCACGATTGCCAACGACCTTACCCAAATGCGTGTTGAAGCTAAAGTTGATGAGGCTGATATCGGTAAGATAAGTAACGGACAAAGGGTTGAATTTACAGTCGATGCATATCCGTTGAAGAAATTCGCAGGAGAGGTAACCGAGATAAGGCTGAAACCGGTTGCATCGGCAAATGTAATCACCTATACAGTAGTTATCAATGCACCGAACCCCGATAAAATTTTGATGCCGGGAATGACCGCCAATGCATCTTTCTTTGTGACAGAACGAAAAGACATATTAGTTGTTCCGTCAAAAGCCGTCCAATTTACACCTGATCAGGCAGCAATGGAAACTTATAACCAAAGTATACCTGGCAATGGCCCATCAACACCGCAAATTAATGAAGGAGTGTCGAAAAATAAGCAAAACGACAGTGTGAAAACAGTTTGGGTAAAAAATGGTTTGATGGTTCATCCTCAAATAGTTAAAATTGGTGTTACCGATGAAATTCATTATGAACTGTTGTCCGGATTAAACGAAGGTGATGAGGTAGTTACCTCGATGAGTACAGGCACAAGCAGCAGTGTTAAAGCTGCATCGGCTACCAAAAGCCCTTTCATGCCGACCAGACCGGGAAGTAACCGTAAGACAACCACTACCACAAAGACATCGCAACAACAACCACCACAACCATGAAACGAGCCATGGCGAAAATTATTGTACACAGCAGGATAATTTTCATGGCGAGTTACATCTGAGAAATTAAAAAATATATACACCGATGAAAAAAGCAATAATAGAGGTTAAGGCACTGAAAAAGGATTTCTACGTTGGCGAAATCACAGTTCATGCGCTGAGAGGCGTCGACCTCGAAATCAAAGAAGGTGAATTTGTGGCGATTATGGGAACCAGCGGTTCAGGAAAATCGACAATGCTGAACATCCTGGGTTGCCTTGATAAACCAACATCAGGCAGTTACTTCCTCGATGGAATCAGCATGGGAGAACTTTCGAAAAACGAACTTGCAAATTTGCGCAACATCAAGTTAGGGTTTGTCTTTCAATCGTACAACCTGCTGTCGAGAACCACAGCACTCGAAAACGTTGAGCTTCCGCTGTTCTACAACTCGAAGATCAGATCAAAAGAACGTCGTGAACGTGCAGAAGCAGCGCTTGAAGCAGTTGGTCTGTCGGATCGTATGCACCACATGCCAAATCAACTGTCAGGTGGACAACAGCAACGTGTGGCAATCGCCCGCTCGCTGGTCAATGATCCGGTTGTAATTCTGGCTGACGAAGCTACCGGTAACCTCGATACGCGTACATCTTTTGAAATTATGGCTTTACTTCAGGATTTGAATCAAAAAGGAAAAACCATTGTATTCGTGACACACGAAGCTGACATAGCCAAGTTTATGACACGCCAGATCGTTTTCCGCGATGGACACATTATCCGTGAAGAAATGGTGATCAACCGTAACAATGCCGTTGAGCTACTGAAAACGCTTCCGATAGAAGAATCCGTTTAACCCTATAAATCACAAATCATGAATTATTTAAATTCAATAAAAATAGCCTTGAACGCGCTGAAAAGAAACAAATTCAGGGCCTTCCTAACCATGTTGGGGATTATCATCGGGGTCGCTTCTGTGATCGTGATGCTGGCTATCGGACAAGGCTCGAAAAAAAGCATTCAGGATACAATGTCGAGTATGGGAACCAACCTGATTTTTGCGATGCCTGGAGCCGAACAAAAAGGTGGTGTGCGGATGGGTAACAGCGATGCTCAAAGCATGAAGCTTAGCGATGTAGAGGCGATTGAAAAAAATTGTCCTGCCATCAGTGACGTTTCTCCCGAAGTGCGCTCAAGCGGACAAGCAGTTTTAGGGAATCAAAACTGGCCGACTTCATTATATGGCGTCAACAATAAGTATTTCAACATTAAAAAATATACGATCGGCAGGGGACGTTCTTTCACCGAAACCGAAATTCAAACATATGCAAAGGTATGTCTTATTGGACAAACAGTCGTTGAAAATTTATTTGGGAAAGCTGATCCTATCGGACAATCCATCCGTTTTAAAAATATTCCACTTCTGATTATTGGTGTTTTGGGCGAAAAAGGTGAAAACGGGATGGGACAAGATCAGGACGACCTGGTTATGGCTCCTTATACCACAGTTCAGAAACGTATTCTGGCAATCACCCACATACAGAGTATTGCAGCTTCGGCAGCAAGTGAAAGCCAGAATGAAGCGGCCATTGAACAAATCACGGCATCGCTCAGGCTTAGCCACAAACTAAAAACAGGCGATGTGAATGATTTTCAGGTCAGATCGCAATCCGAAATGGTGCAAATGTTTAGTTCCATCAGCAACATCATGACCATATTACTGGGTGCCATTTCAGGAATATCGCTTCTTGTGGGCGGGATTGGAATCATGAATATCATGTATGTATCCGTAACTGAGCGGACACGTGAAATTGGCCTTCGCCTTTCGGTTGGCGGACGTGGAAACGATATTCTGCTTCAATTCCTTATCGAATCAATCCTGTTAAGCGTTTTTGGAGGAGTCATCGGAATTTCGCTGGGAATTGTGGCGACACAGATTATGGCGTCAATCATGAGCTGGCCTGTGGTAATTACAACCCTTTCTGTAATTATGTCTTTCCTGGTTTGCTCAGCCATTGGTATCTTTTTCGGATGGTATCCCGCACGCAAAGCGGCCAGCCTGAATCCCATCGATGCATTACGTTACGAATAGTTAGTAGATTAGTAAATAAGTAGAAGTCGGAAATGCCGGATCCATTAACGATATGCAGAACCCATATTTCAGCAATCTAATAATGGAGATGGCAATTCCAATGTTGGAGATGGCAAATTCAATGTTGCAAATGGCAGATTCAAAGTTGTAGATGGCAGATTCAAAGTTGAAAATGGCAGATTCAATGTTGAAAATGGCAAATTCAAAGTTGAAAATGGCA